>CAMYYB010000001.1 GCA_947303335.1 uncultured Bacteroidales bacterium
ATTCGGATAACCAATTGATGCTCTTTTGATTGCTTATATCGAACTCACGTTAATATAAATCACGATTAATATTGAAGAGCCGGCAGCGTAAGTTGCCGGCTCTTGGTAACTAACTACAATTCTGAGGAATCTGTTGTATCTTTTGATTAGAAATAAAGGTCTCTCTCTCCGTTCTTGATGCGCTCGATACGGCTCTTCAGCTCGTCCAAGAACTTCGGGTCGACATTCTTGAAGTTGTTCTCGATGCACTTCCAGCCCTTGGCGGCAACCTCGGGGGTAGCATAGTCCATCAGATACTCAGTGAGGGTCAGGATGGCGTTGGGCGTGCAGTAACGCTTGATGAAGCCCGGTACGCTGAACTCCATAAAGTGCTCACCGGTTCTGCCCAAACGGTAGCAAGCCGTGCAGAAGCTCGGGATGAAGTCGTGGTCCAACAGTTCATCGATAGTCTCGCCCAAGCTGCGGTCGTCGCCAATCTTGAACTGCTCGCGGTGCAGGTTCTGGTTCTCCTGCTTGTCGCTGTTCTTCTCCTCTTCCTCATGGTGGTATTTGTAGTCGCCAATCTGCAGGTTGGTGCCACCGTCAATCTGTGAGATACCGTATTCGATGGCTTTCACGCGGAAAGCGGCATCCTCGCGGGCGGTCAGAATCATACCCGTATAAGGCACAGCGAGACGGAAGATGGCGATAATCTTCTCAAAAGTATCATCATCCACGAAATACTTCTTGTCGATGCTCAATCCTGAAGCATCCTTGATACGCGGGAAGGAGATGGTGTGCGGACCCACGTTGAAGCAAGCCTCCAGGTGGTTGGTGTGGCGAATCATAGCCAGCACCTCATAACGCCAGTCATACAAGCCGAAGAGGATACCGAGACCGTTGTCGTCGATGCCGGCCTGCTGGGCGCGGTCCATCGAGGTCAGGCGGTAGTTGTAGTCGCCCTTCTTGGTATTAATGGGGTGGTATTCGTTGTAGATCTCGGGGCAATAGGTCTCCTGGAAGATCTGGTAGGTGCCGATGCCCGCCTCTTTCACGATGCGGAAGCCTTCCACATCCAAAGGAGCGGCGTTGATGTTGACGCGGCGGATGCTGCCCTTGCCTTTCTTGGTGGCGTAGGTCACCTTCACGGTGTGGGCGATGTACTCGGGCGAGTATTTCGGCGACTCGCCATAGACGAGGATAAGACGCTTCTGGCCGTCGTCTTCAAGGGCCTCCACGTTGCGGATGAGTTCTTCATCGGTCAGCGTGGTGCGGATTTGCTCCTTATTTGAGGAGCGGAAGCCGCAATAAACGCAATTGTTGACGCAATAGTTGCCCACATACAAGGGGGCAAACAACACGATGCGGTTGCCGTAAATGCGGCGTTTCAGCTCGCGGGCGCCTTCCTTAATCTCTTCCACCAGCGCGGGGTCGGTGGTGTTGACGAGGACGGCGGTCTCCTCCATCGTCAGACGGTTCTTGTCCAATGACTTCTGGATGATTTCGCGCACACGCTCAGGGGTGCTCTTGGTGTTGTTGATGTAGTCCCAAATCTCTTCCGATGAGATGAACGGCTTGTTAGGCTCGTCCGGGATGCGGCATTTTTCAGGATGAAATTGCATAGCTGTTATGTTTTTGAATTAATGATTCTTGAGTAGCGCCGACTTCACCTCGATGCCTTCGATGCGACCCAATTGGCCTGTGAGGGAACCGATCTTGTCGGTGGTGCCTTCAAAGATGACGGAAATAAGGCTGTAATGCTCGCGGGGAAAACCCTGTCGGCAGATAATGATGCCCGCATGACGGGACAGCACCGCGTTCACTTGCGGCGCGGCTTCGCGGTTTTCCACATAAATAAGGACTGTGCCTATTCTCCTTTCCATTTGAAGTTCCTCCGGATCAGATGATTATGATTCCCGCACTGGCCTTGATGTCAACATGTTGTCTTCATCGCAGTGTTGTACGGCTTTATTTTGCGGCTGCAAAAGTAAGACTTTCCAGGCTATTAATCTCTGATTTTGACGAAAAAAATCAAATGTCTTCGATTTCCTCAGCAGTCAGACCCGTGTATCTCGATATCTGTTGTGTTGTCATTCCGTCATTTTTCATGCGTTTAGCAGTTTGGATAAGGTTCTTATGAACGGCGGATTCAGCAACAAATTGATTGTTTTTCTCCCATTCTTCCCAATTTGTTTCGGCAAGATAGCGTGTCACTTGCTCACGCAAAGGTGGAAGCTCTTGTTGAATAATATCCCACACCGTTTGTACATTAATCTGATAATAGTCGTGAACAAGAACATGACGCAGTTTCATTATCCCGTTCCAATCGGTTTCAGGATGATTCTCGCAAAAGGCTTTTGTTAAGTGAAAGGCTGCCTCACCAACAATTTCTATGTTTTTCACTACTGCGTAGTACAACATATCACCAACCCGAAGGTCATCACAGGTTTTGCCTTCAGTAAAGACGAAAACTTTATTGATGGCATCAATAATATGCTCCAGTCTGGAACGGTCTTTAAGCGGCTCTCTCATAAATCAGAATTTTATCATGATTAACACTATCAACAGCAAAAGAAGCTAAACAACCTTCTTCTACAAAATCTACGCTTCTGTCAAGCAACACCTCGAGATCATTCCACATACCGAAAAACTTCAGTCCTATGGGTTGTGAACGGTCGAGAACCACTAGAATATCCACATCACTTAAAGGCGTTTGCTCATCACGGGCAAACGAACCGAACAACCAAGCTTTCAGCACAGGTTGGTTGGCAAAATACCTTGAAACAATATGCCGTATTTCTTCCTTATCCATTTAGCTTTAGATCATTTTCTGCCTGCAAAAATAACAAATTTTCTACAAATCCGCTTACTTTTCTAAAAAAGTGCTACATTTGCAGCGGTTCTTTGGCGGTTTTGTGCCGCCTTACATATCGAACTAAGAAGCGTTATGCTTGACTTGTGAATGAAAACGTAGGAAATTTTCATCAAAAGAACAAGGATAGTATAATGGTTCGCGCCTTTTGGCGTGGGCTTTTATCCTTTCTTTTCTTTTGGGTTTTCCTACGACCTTCATTCAGAGAAACGGTATATCAGTGCCACGCTTCTTTTGTATTTAATTGCCTTTTAAGGTGCTGGAGAGGAATACTTAAAGGTTGTGCCCGACACGAATTTAGGGAGTTTCTAATGAAAAAAGCCACAAAATTATTTGTTGTTTTATTGAGTTTGGTTATTATAGTTCTCAATACATCTTGTTCAAATGATAACACAAAAAAATACGAAAAGCTAATTATTGGACAATGGCAAGTCAATAACGCACACAAACAACTAAACGCTAATTCAGTTCTTATTTGGGAATTTGCACCAGGAGGGTCTTTTATTAGTTACGATGATCACATTTGGTCTGGAGCATATGTGATAAACAATGACAAACTCTCGATTTCTTTCCCATCTACAAACGAATTGTGGAATTATAACATTATAAATCTTGACAATGATTATCTTGAACTCGATGAAATATACGATGATGGAACATTTAGTCGTTGTTTATTAACAAGATGGTCTAATTAATAGGTTCTAATTCTATCAGATTTGAAACTAGTTCTGTAAACAAGAACCCTACCCGCAAGAAATCCTCTTGCGGGTTTTATTTTGCTGTCAATCAAATTGTTCTAGCAACATCGGAGCACAGAAAGAATGACTTTTTTAATCCTCTTGCTTTTCCCAAGCCTTCCAATCGGTATCGGATAAATATTGGGAAACATGAGCTTGTAACTCGGGGATTTCATTGTGAATCACACTGAAAACAACCTCACTATCCACTTGGAAATACTCATGAACAAGGAAATTCCGCATGTCACCGATACTACGCCATTCCACTTCAGGATGAGCTTCTTTAAACTGTTCGGTAAGCATACGAGCCGCCTCACTAATGATTTCGATGTTCTTCACAATGCCATAATACCGCAAGACATCGGCTTCGAGTTCCTCTTCCGATAAGTCTCCAGCATGAGTCTGAAGGCGTTGGATAGCCTCTGCGATATGCTCCAATCTCATTTTGTCCTTAATTCGCTCTCTCATACAGCAATATTTTATCGTGTTCGGCAGATTGGCGGGCGAAGGGTAACAACCCCTTTTCAGTTACCAAATCAACATCTTTCAGAAGCAGGTCTTGCAAATCAAGCCTCATGCCGCTCAACTTGAAAAGACCGACATGAGCATCGCTGTCAAGCAACACCATAATATCTATATCGCTGTCCTCGCGTTGCTCACCACGAGCATACGAGCCAAACAGCCATGCTTTCAACACAGGCTGTTTCGCAAAATATGCTGCAATAATCTGTTGTAACTGCTGTTTGTCCATTCGACATAGATGCTTTATCGCCTGCAAAAATAACAATTTTTCTGCAAATCCGCCTATTCTTTCAAAAATGTGCTTTCTGGTTTGTTTTTACCTTTTTTCAGCGGAATAAAGATTTTTGCTATTTTTGCAACCTTAAATCTTGAAATCTTGAAATCACAAAATACAACAAAAATGGAAAAGAAAGACCTACTGAAAGACGTTGTCGAACATATCGACATCAAGAAGTACGACTCAACGGAATTGATTAATGCGATGCGCAAAATGTCCTTCACCTCGCGTGATACGGCCCGCGCTGCCGACATCCTCTGTCAGATGATTGCCGAGAAGGACTGTACCAACATTCTCACCATTGCAGGCTCCACCTCAGCTGCCGGCTGTATGCAGGTGTATGTGGAGATGGTTCGCAACAAGATGGTCGACGCTGTGGTCAGCACTGGTGCCAGCATCATTGATATGGACCTCTTCGAGGCTTTGGGTTACAAGCATTACATCGGCACGAAGGAGAACGTCATTCCCGACACCAAGCTGCGTGAGCTTTATATCGACCGCATCTATGATACCTTCATCGACGAGGAAGAGCTGCAGGCCTGCGACCAAGCCACCTGCGACGTGGCCGACACCCTGGAGTGCCGTCCCTACAGCAGCCGCGAGTTCCTCTATGAGGTCGGCAAATGGCTGGCCAACGGTCACGGCGTGAAGAAAGAGAGCCTCATCCAGACCTGCTACGAATGCGGCGTGCCGATCTTCTGCCCCGCCTTCAGCGACAGCTCGGCTGGCTTCGGCATCGGCAAACACCAGTGGCTCCGCAAGAAAGCCGGCAAGCCTTACGTGAGCATCGACTCAGTAGCCGACTTCCTTGAACTCACTGAAATCAAGATGAACAGCCCACAATCGGGTCTCTTCATGGTCGGTGGCGGTACGCCTAAGAACTTCGCACAGGACACTGTGGTTTGCGCTGAGATTCTTGGTGTTGAAGTCCCGATGCACAAATATGCCATCCAAATCACTGTGGCTGATGTCCGCGACGGTGCCTGCTCCTCATCGACGCTGCTTGAGGCGGGTAGCTGGGGCAAGGTGAGCGAAGAGCTGCAACAGATGGTCTATGCCGAAGGCACTACTGTCATTCCCGCTATCGTCAGTTATGCCTACCACAACGCCCCTTGGCGTGAACGTGAGTACAAGAATTGGCAGAAATTATATCATTAAATAGCTCAAAGCCTATGGCTGACGGCAACGTTGCCGTCAGCCATAGGCCATAAGCCAAAAAGACATGGACATCAGCGTTTTCCTTGAACCCGTCCCCGAAAAATGTTTCGGCAAAAAAAACCGTCCAGGAAAGAGGTTTCTGGGCGAGACCCTTACTATCTATCAGAACGAAAACGAGTTCCCCATCCTCGATGGCGTGAGCTTGGCCTTGTTGGGCGTCAAGGAGGAACGCGGTGCCATCGACAACAAAGGCTGCGGAGACGGTGTGGACTATATCCGCAAGGCATTCTATCAACTCTTCGACCACTGGCCTGAACTGAACATCATCGACATAGGTAACATCAAGTTAGGGAAGGAAAGCAACGACACTTATTTTGCCCTCAACCAAGTGCTTATGGAGTTGTTTAAGCACAAGATACTGCCTATCGTCATCGGAGCGGGACAGGATGCCACCTTCACGATGTACCAGGTGTATGAGCCTACGGGCAAACTTATTAATATCACTGCCATCGACCCCATGTTCGACATCGGCAATGATCAGGAAGCACTCAACTCACACTCCTACATGAGTCACATCATCCTCCACCAGCCTAATTTCCTGTTCAACTTCACCAACATCGGCTACCAGTCGTATTATGTCTCGAAGGAGAATATAGAGCTGATGAAGCAGTTGCTCTTCGAGGCTTATAGGCTGGGAAATGTCAAACAAGACATCGAGTTGACCGAGCCGCTGATCCGCAATGCCCACATCGTGAGTTTCGATATCGCCTCCGTCAGGGCCGCTGATGCGCCAGGGGTGAAAAATGCCTCGCCCAATGGCTTCGATGGAGAAGAAGCCTGCCGTATGGCCCGTTATGCCGGGCTGAACTACAAGCTTTCGTCCATCGGTTTTTTCGAGTACAACCCACATTACGACATCAACTCGCGTACAGCCAACCTCGTTGCTGAGATGATTTGGTACTTCATCGAAGGCTTCTCCAAAAGGATAGACGACACTCCGACCCCTGAGAGCCAGGATTTCATGCGCTACAACGTGCAAATCGATGAGGTTGATGAAGACTTGGTGTTTCTTTGCCACAAGGTCACGGGCAAATGGTGGATGGATATCCTGTTTGTCACCGAAAGTGGAATGCGTTTAGAAAGGCATCAGTACATCCCTTGCTCTAAGGAAGACTACAACCAGGCTATGCGCAATGAACTGCCCGACATCTGGTGGCAGTTCTATCAGAAGGTGATGTGACGAAGGGGGCGATGAAAGGCCAAACGTTCTGTGTTGAAAAACACCAGAAACGGGAAAAAGTGCTATTTTTGCAGCCCAAATGAAATCATGCAACGATGAAGAGCGTCTTTATACTATTTGCCGCGGCCCTGATGTTAACGGCTTGTGGCCAGAATGAGAATAAACAACAGGAACAAACCGAAGAGAAAAAGGTAATCGTCCCGCCCGGGATGCCTGTCGCCCCGATGCCGCGACCGCAAAGCCCTGAGCTTATACAGCCTGACATCCAGACCTCCGACCCACAGCAGCACGTGTTGAAGCTGGAGGAAGGCCAGCCCTTGGACCTCTCGCAGCTGATGGGTCAGCGGAAGACCTTGGGCGAGCAGGTGGCTGAAAAAATCGATACTGTCCGCTATCAGGCCGAGCAAGGCAAAGCTGACTATCAGTATCTTATGGGTGCCAGTTACGAGTACGGCTGGGGCGTGAAGGAGGATGACGCTGAGGCCATGAAATGGTACCGCAAGGCTGCTGAACAGAAGCAGAAGGCTTCCTACAACGCCATCGGTAACTTCTATCGTATGGGCAAGGGCGTGAAAGCCGATGCCAAAGAGGCCATGAGGTGGTATCAGTTAGGAGCCAATGCCGGCGACGCACAGGCCATGCTGAACGTGGGCAACTGCTATTTCTACGGCATGGGAGCCTCAAAGGATGAGGCACAGGCCTTGAAGTGGTGGGAGCGTGCCGCAGAGGGCAACAACGCTTATGCCCAGTCGCAAATGGGCGACTGCTACCTCTACGGTCTCGGTGTGGAGCAGAACCCTGTAAAAGCCGCCGAGTACTACACCAAAGCTGCCGATGCCAACATCGCCAACGCCCAATACCGCTTGGGTCTCCTCTATTACTACGGCCAAGGTGTAGCCGCCGACCGCACTCACGCCAAGCTCCTCCTCCAAAAAGCTCGCGACGGCGGCGAAAAGGAGGCACAGGAGTTTCTGAAGAAGAATTTCTGAGGCAACCGCCGAGGTGAAAATGTTGAAAAAAACGCCTCTAAAAAATCATACCCCAAAAACAGGCACTCGAGTGAAATCATCGATTCACTCGAGTCAATCGATGATTTCACTCGAGTGAAGCGAAAAAATGCCCCGTGTGGAGTCTTGGCGGCCAAAGGAAAAAGCCGCCAAAGCGGAGCGGAGATAAGGTAGGGACGGACTGTCGGCAGCTTTTCCCGAGTTTTTTGCTGAATCCTACAATTATCTGCGTCAGTATCAAAAAATTGCCTATCTTTGCAATTCGGATTCAAATGGACATCTGAATTGCACGATATGAAATACCCTATTGGAATACAAAACTATGAGAGCCTTCGCAAGGAAGGTTACGCTTACGTTGACAAAACACAGCATGTGTACAATCTCGCCAATACAGGTCGCTATTATTTCTTGAGCCGTCCACGCCGTTTTGGTAAGTCGCTTCTGTTGTCCACCATCCGTGCCTATTTCGAGGGGAAAAGAGAGCTGTTTGAGGGGCTTGCACTTGACTCGTTGGAGGAGAAATGGGAACAATATCCTATATTGTATCTCGATCTCAACGTGGGGAAGTACGACACGATTGGCGATCTTGAAGAACGATTGGCGATTTCCTTGAATAATTGGGAACAACAGTATGGCGTGCAAACCGACAGCGGTTATTCTCTGGCCTCCCGCTTTGGCCTCCTTATCAGAGCTGTAGCCAAGCAGACAGGCAAGCGTGTTGTCATCCTTGTGGACGAGTACGACAAGCCTATGTTGCAGGCTATCGGCAACGAGGCTTTGCAGGCCGAGTTCCGCTCCACTCTGAAAGCTTTCTATGGCAACCTCAAGTCGTGTGACGAGTATATCAAATTCGCTTTTCTCACGGGTGTCACCAAATTTGGAAAAGTGAGTGTTTTCAGCGACTTGAATCATTTGACCGATATTTCCCTGCTGCCACAGTTTGTTGATATCTGTGGCATTACCGAGAAGGAGTTACATGACTGTTTTGACGAGGGGATTCAGGAACTGGCCGATGCCAACGGGATGAGCAAGGAGGAATGTTACGCTAAGTTGAAACATGATTTTGACGGGTACCATTTCTATCCCGGTTCGGGAGGTATATACAACCCGTTCAGCCTGCTGAACACTTTGGCTTATAAGGTGTTCAAAGACTATTGGTTTGAGACGGGCACCCCAACATTTCTCGTCAAGCAGTTGCAGAAAACCAGCTATCCTTTGGAGGAGATGACCCGTGAGGGACTCACAGCCGATATCCTCAACAGCATTGACATCATGGATGAGAACCCACTGCCTCTGCTGTTCCAGAGCGGCTATCTTACCATCAAGTCGTATGATGAAGAGTTTGGCGAGTATCAGTTAGGCTTCCCCAACCGAGAAGTGGAAGAGGGTTTCACCAAGTTTTTATATCCTTTCTATGCCCCTAATGCGAAACTCAACAAGAGCTCATTTTCGATTAAGCAATTCGTCAAGGACATTCAGTCGGGCGATGCCGAAGGCTTCATGCGGCGGCTTGAGACTTTGTTTGCTGACGGCGACTATCAGATTGTGGGCAATGCCGAGGTCTATTTCCAGAACACGCTATATGTCTTTTTCAAACTGATGGGCTTTTATGTCGACGTGGAGCGTCATACTGCCGACGGACGCATGGACATCCTGATACAGACCAAGGATTATGTTTACATCCTCGAATTGAAAGTCAACAAGACCGCTGCCATAGCCATGCAACAGATTGAGGACAAAGATTACGCAGCTCCTTTCGCCACCGACCCGCGCAAGGTGTACAAGATAGGCATCAACTTCAATTCGGCAACCCATAAAATTGATGATTGGGCGGTGAGATAGGGCTTTCGGTATCAATCGTAGATGCGAGGCGAAGGCTCTGTCCGATGTTTTTTTGGAGTAGGATGGGAAAAATGGAACCCTGTGTTGAAAATATTGTTACCTTTGCAAGGAAAAAATGATTCCCATGATGGAAAAACAATACGACGTTTTTATCAGTTATCGTAGAGTTGGAGGCAAAGAGATTGCTCGGAATGTACAACTGGCTCTGCAAAAAGATACCAATTGGAAAGTTTTTCTTGACTTCGATGATCTTGATGAGGGAAGATTCGACCCGAAGATTATGGCTGCCATTGAAGAGGCTCCCACTTTTATAGTGGTCCTCACGACAGGGGCTTTGGATCGCTGTGCTAAAGAAAACGATTGGATGCGCAAGGAAATACTCTATGCTCATCAGCTGGGAAAAGACATAATCCCTCTTGAAGTGGACAAATGCTATCACGATGATAAGATGAGTACTATTCCAAAGATTGTTGGGGAAGTTATTGGGGTATACCAGTTTGCAGCCCTTGACACTGAAACGCTGTTCAGAGAGTCAATAGAAAAGCTTATTATAAGGATACGCAAGGGCGGTAAGAAGGTTAAAAAGGGTACTGAATCGGGTGCTACAATACATGTCGTCAACGATTATCCTTGTTGGGTTTATCATTTCAGGAAAGAAATGCTGCTGGCTAAAACCGAAGAAGACAATGTTCTTCATCTGCGTAAGGGGAGGCATCTTCTTGAATTCAAGGCGGTGGACTGTCCACAGGCAATAGAAGCCAAAAAAGTCGAAATCACCGATGAGGATATAGAGGATATGGTGGAGGTGAGCCTGAAAGAAAAGGTTGAGGCAATACAGAAAAAGGCAGAAGAACAAAGAATTGCCGAAGAGCAGAAGCGTCGCGAAGAGGAGGAACAGGCCAAAGAGAGAGCATTCACTATTGGCAGTGTATCCTTCAAGATGATTCGAGTTGAAGATGGCGATATGGGGACTTTTTACATCGGTGAGACACAGGTGACGCAAGAACTATGGCAAGCGGTGATGGGGAATAATCCGTCACATTTTGAGGGGCAGAAGAATCCTGTGGAATCCGTGAGCTGGAACGACATCTGCGGCGAAGATGGAACGGGGAATGACCCGAATTGTTTCCTATACAAACTCAACAAGGAGACAGGGGAGAAGTTCCGTCTGCCGAAAGAGGCGGAGTGGGAGTATGCCGCCAAAGGTGGCAATAAGAGCAAGAACTACATCTATGCCGGCAGTGACGACATCAATAAGGTTGCATGGTATGATGGGAACAGCAAAAACTCAACGCATCCGGTGAAGCGACTGTCTCCTAATGAACTTGGCCTTTATGACATGAGTGGCAACGTGTGGGAGTGGTGTGAAGACCTGTATGCGCCATCCAGCTCGTGCCGCGTGCTTCGCGGCGGTAGCTGGGGCATCGGCGCGAGGTCCTGTCGTGTGTCGTACCGGGACCTCGACGACCCCGGCTTCAGGATCATCAGCAACGGCTTCCGCCTCGTCCTTCCCCAGTAAACCTCTTCGAAAAGACCTTAAGCAGGAGCGGAGTGGAGTCTTGGCGGCCAATGGAAAAGGCCGCCAAAGCGGAACGGAGCGGGAATAAACATTTTGAAGAACAATAAACGTAATAAACAATAAACGTAATACTTATACATTATGAACACAATCGATACCATTTATCTCACAGGCGACATGATAGCCGAAAAACTATGCAAATGCAATGATGCTTTGCCCATCATCATTCAACAAACGAAGGAAACTTGCTGCTATGACCATCCAGAGATGCTTGCATGGATAATTTGCGGTGCCGTGGTGGCAGTCGCTCTTATTGTCATTGCGGGGTGGCTCATCCGGCATAAGATGGATTGCCGCTCAAAAGTCTTGGAAGCGGAGAACAAGAGAAAGGAACAGGAGCGGGAACGTCTGATTAAATTGAAGCAAGAGTATCAAGCAAGAGTGTTAGAGGAATTCATTTCGTACAAAAAGATTTGTGAACATGTTGAAGATGAAAAAAGAAAATTGGAGAAAATAGAAAAAGAAAAAAACGGAAAAGATAATCCTGACTCCAAGAATTCTTTTAGCGTTTCGGAAGTGATACAACAAATAGAAAAGTTGCTTGCTGAAGATGGTGAGAAAGGTTCTATTTGTGAGAAGATTAAAAAATTCATCCAAGAAACAAAAGAGAAAATACAAAAAGAGAATAGGCTAGAAGCAATTTTTGAAAGAATTGAAAAAGACCTATCTGTAATATCCAATGCGAAGTATATAGAAAAATTGAACGGTTATTTGGGGCAACTCGATAGTAAAATTAGCGAACTCAACAAAGAACTCGGTATTAAGACAGATGAAAATTAAAATAGCTAACGACAATCCACTATGTCATCTAACCGCAACACATTCAAGCTTTTCATCGACAGGGCACTGGCTCAAAATATCAGACGACAGATTCTGATATTGGTAGTCACGTTAGTGGTTCTGCTGGGCGTGTCCTCTTTGTTGCTTCTGTGCTCAAGAGAGGCATGGGCAGGTTTTTGTACGAAAAAACATTTAAGCCCTTTGCTGCTTCCATTGTACTTGTTGATTGACCCTAATGCGCTAAACTCCATTTATTTTGGTGAACACGAGGGCTGGATGCTCTTTACCTGTACATTGACCTATATTTTGGGTATGGTTGTCTGCAGCGGCATGCTTATCGGTGTCATCACCAACTATATCGGGAATCGCGTATATGATTACCGCAACGGGCTGCAACACTACGTCAAGAGCGGGCACTGCGTCATCATGGGTTACGACGATATGGTGCCTTCTATCCTTAGAGAGATATTTTACAAAATGCCCAAGGCTGATGTGGTGGTGATGAGTGCTATGGATGCCAAAATGGTGACGGAAAAACTGCGTCGCTCGGTGGCCAGAAACGAGATGAAACGGATATTTGTTACCTATGGCCACCGCACCGTGAAGGACTACTACAAAGACATCCACCTTGAAGCGGCTGAGAAGATTTACGTGGTGGGCAACCGCACCCGTCCCGAGCATGATGCCATCAATGTGGAATGTGTGGATAGTATCTGTACCTATCTGAAAGAAACCCAGTCAGATCATAAACCTCAACGGATTACCTGTGTGTTTGAAGACCTTGATACCTACGCGGCCTTTAAGACGACAGAGATTTTTGCGGACATCAGAAAAATGGGTATCGATTTCATCCCCTACAATTTTTATGCAGGATGGGCACGTCAGGTGTTTGTGAAAAGGTCTTACAGGGAGAAAAACAATCCGGAGCAAGAGTTTAAATACCCTGCGGTGTATGGCGATGGCATTACGCCTGACGACAAAAAGTATGTGCATCTTGTCTTTGTGGGCACGACCTATTTCTCTGTAGCATTCGCTATGGAAGCAGCCCATCTGCTGCACTTCCCCAACTTTGAACAAGACAACTCGCTTAGAACGAGGATTACTTTTATTGAGAAGAATGCCGATGAGGAGCTGAAAATCTTCGCTACACGCAACCGTCATTTCTTTGAGGTGCAGCCGTATTACTATCGGGATTTAACGGAAGGATATTTTCCTGAAGTACAGGATATTCCGCAGGAAAAGCTGCTGCTGAAGGAGTTGAAGAAGCACGAATTCCTCGATGTGGAGTTTGAATTTATCAAGGGGAATGTGTATTCTTCGGATGTCCAGAAGTTGATAAAGGATTGGGCCAATGAACATGAGGGGAAGCAATATCTGTCCATATTCCTTGCCACCTCGAATCAGCGTGATAATTTTACCTTAGGTATGAATATGCCAGATGAGGTATATGATAACGCGGTGCCGGTCTTCATACGTCAGGATCGTGCTGATGACTTCGTTACTAATCTGCGGAGTGCTGATGACAAGGAAATGAAATACTATCGTATGGAGGGAAATGACCCCAAGGAGATAGTGCGAAAAGGTCGCTACGCGAACATCTATCCCTTTGGGATGGACGATATGGCCTACTTCTCCGATGAAATTGCCTTCTATCAGGCTAAGTTGATCAATTATTTGTACTGCAACAGCGACAACAACCGTTTCCCGGATACGTTGGTCTTGAATGCCCTTTCGGATGATGCGATTTGGAAAGAAGCTGATGAACGTTGGCGCGACTTAAAGGTCTCTGAACGGTGGTCAAACTTATATGCAGCCTACAGCATAAGATGCAAGCTCGATTCGCTCCGTGCCATGAGAGGACTTGACAAAGACGACCATAGTCGCGACCAATCGCCACTTTCGACCACGGAAATAGAAGAAATTGCTAAGGTGGAGCATAACCGTTGGAACGTGGAGAAGCTGCTGATGGGTTACCGCAAGGCCAAGCCCAGTGAGGACAGGCACGACCACAAGGACTACACCAAGGAATGGAAAAGCAACAAGAAGAACTTCTATATCCATAGCGACATACGTCCGTTTGACGATTTGGACGGAGTCAAACAATTAGATTTAGAGATTGCCAAGTTTATCCCGTGGATATTAAATATGTCAGAAAAAAAGAGAAAACAAAATGAAGACAGAGCATAACACATACATCCCTCAACCTGTCGACACTTCCCGTGTGGAGTTGTCGGAAGACTTATTGGAACTGGCCGAGAAGATGGCTGAAAATGTACACGATGTGTGGGCCAAGACCCGCATAGAACAAGGCTGGACATACGGGCCAGAACGCAACGATGCTGAGAAAAAGCATCCTTGCCTTATACCATACGACCAATTGCCCGAGGAGGAGAAGGTCTATGACAGAAATACCAGTTTGGAGACGCTGAGGTTTATTGTAGCCGAAGGGTTTGAGATTGTACGAAAGTAAGTGATTCGTTTGTCGTCATGACCAAAGAGGAACAAGTATTAGAGCATAAATGCATCATAGTAAACAAGGAGATTTCCCTTGTTGTTGACAGATACAGGTCTACCATCGGGGACGGTACGGCTGTGATGGATCAGTTGCGAAAAGCGGAGAACCGGTCCAAGGAGTTCAAGAATGGTACTTTTATCGTCCTTGTTGTGGGGCCAGTGAAGTCGGGGAAAAGCACCTTGGTCAATCTGATTGCCAACGCCTACGTTAGTCCCACCCATTTTTTGGAATGCACAGTGCGACCTTCCATCATTTCCCAGCGTCGCGAAGGGGAGGACAGTAAGATTACCGTGTTCACCAGCGAAGATACCACTGACCGAGTGGAGCAGATAGATGCGGTAATCGATTGCATACGCGGCATCGCAAAAGAGGACTCGTTGTTGGACAGCCACATCAAGAAAAGCGTCTTTGACCTGACTCCGGAAAACATCAAGGAGAAGGTGGAACTTGGCCTGCATGAGAGTTTGACTTCGGAAACGCTGGTCACTTCCATCACGACCCCGGGCGGCAAGCTGATGCAACAAAATGTCTTCATTGTGGATATGCCTGGCTTTGACGGTGAATATGCCAATATTGACAATCCCATTTATGACACTGTGGCCCAACGGGCGGATTTGATTATTTTCGTCCAGAGTTCCAATTCGGCTATCTCAAAAGTGTCGAGCCAGTTCCTGAAGAAATTGTCGGACAACAACCAAGCTGTACCCGTGTGCTTGATTCACAATGTGTTTGACTCCTCATGGTGGCATTCCGAAGAAGAACGCAAGACGATGGCAGCAGACCAGATAAGGTTCGCCATCGGGGAAATACGGAAGAAGGGCTTCAACGTTGACGAAAAGCGGTGCTTCAGCGTCAATCTGGGACAGGTGGAAGATGGACGTAAGCCCAAGTACGCTGAGCACCCGAAACTGAAAAGCGAGGTTAAGGCATACGAGCAGATAGAGACGGACTTGTACGAACAAGTGATAGAACGGCGAAATGCCATGCAATTAGAGGTTTGTCTGAACCGGACCGGTCAGCAGTTGGACAAAACTGTTGATGCCATCCATAATGAATTGGAACGCCGGAACCAGTTGAAAACCCGATATGAACAGGCAGAGATGGAGTTCGATAAAGTCATGAACGGTCGGGTTTTCAATTCCACTCAGAACCCCTTGACCGTAGATTATGCCTTGTTAAAGAACATCGTAAGAGACAAGGCAAAAAGATACAATAAGATAGTGGGCACAAGCAACAATCACATGACCAACAAGGAGGCCGTTGAGATTATTAATGGGTTTGTCAGTTCGTGTGAGGAAGGCATCTCCGCTTCATTTGGGAAGACACTTTCTTTGCCGGAAGTGGAAAACAAGCTCTATGCAGCTTGTAAAAGCCGGATAAGTGAGATAGAGAATGTCGTAAGGAGATACCATCCTGGACATCAGGGCAAAGAGATCGGCTTGATACCCATTGAAGGGGTTCCTTCCCTGTCGTTGGAGAATGGTGTAATCAATAAATCATTGATCCGTAAGCCCAAGATTATCTGGTTTGGCGGCCATTCCCGTCAGGATGTTGAAGGTTATATCAATAAAGCAAAAGAGTGTCTTGTAGGTTCAGATGCTGGCGACGAAGGTTACCTTGAAGAGGAAGGAGGAGCCATCAAACCCGTCCTTAATCGAATCAACCAACTTTTGGAAGAGGTCGCCAAGCGGTATGAAACAATATGTGACGACTATTGGAAGCAATGCAAGAAAGAGGTTCTTGACGGCATTATTGCAGACAAAACCGCTTTTGATGACGAAACAGGTCAGCTGGTACAATTGAAACAGGAATTATCCAAGATACAAGAGAAGATATGAAACGGCATTTGATTACTATCGTATGTGTTTTTCTTGGCTTGTTGGCCTTGATGGTGTTCGGTAATGTCATTGTGGTGGGTGAGAAAATGGCCAGCATCACTCATTTATGGTGGATGGAGTGGGTGTTCTATGTCTTGCTGTTCGGTGTCTTTGCCTACTTCGTGCTGTTGCCTTTTTGGCGCGTGCATCGTGCGCCTGAGTTTCCGCAACTTTCTGTAGGGAAAGAAGCTACAGACGAACAGCTCATGGAGTATGGAAAGCAATTGGCTAATCACTGCGATTTCATTGCCGATGTACAGCAACGCAAGGAACACAAAAACGAATTGGAGACCAAACTCCTGTATGCCGCTGGCAGCCAGACCCAGTTGTTGGAGGTAGTGCAGAAAGAACTGGACCTGCGGCTCAAAGGTGACAAGGAGAAGGGGATTCTGGGCATCAACGGACAGATTAAGGAATGGGCCAAGACCGTTTTTATGGTTTCTGCCATTTCGCAGAACAGCAGGTTTGATACCCTCAGTGTGATGTGGCTTAATTTCAAGATGATAGAGAGTCTGGTGCTGGCTTCGGGGTTCCGTCCCAACCGTCGGCAATTGTTCAAGATATATGGTAGTGTCTTGACCACCGCCTTGATTACCTATGCCATGTCGGAGGCTCTGCTGAAGTCCAGTGCGGTAAGACCTTTTGACTTTGGGGATTTGCAGGGTGATAGCGTAGATACGATGGGCGATGTCGATGCAGAGGTGGCCGATGGAACAGAGGCTGCCGATTTAGACCCTGACGATGTCAATTTTGATGCACAACTGTCGAACAGCGAAGGACTCTCGGTCTATTCCATTCTCCGTCGGGTCAAGATTCCGGGGGTCGTGGTAGGTTCAGCCCTCGACGGCACGGTAAACGCCTTGATGACCCTGCGCATCGGCTACATCACGCGCACCTATCTCCAACAAGGCAGTCAAGCCTTGACGGGCATCAGCAACAAGCGAGCGGTGAAGTTCCAAGCGATGAAAGATGCGCTTCTGACCATACCGTCAATCATTGTGGCCGGTAGTGCAGTAGTGGGCAAGAAGACAGCCAAGTTTATTATCAAACTGATTGGCAGAAACTATGAGAAGGGGGAGGCCGTGGAAGGTAGTGTTGGTTGAATTTTAATGTTACAGTATTTCGAAAACAATTTGTATTTTTGCCGCAGATATCTTCTTGATGAGAAATAAAATGAATTGTTAATAAAAACATCTTTACAATGAAAAAAAGAATATTAATTGCCATGATTGTGCTCGCCGCGATGTTCTCCGGCGCTTCGGCCTATGCCCAGACAGAGGAAAAGCCTCACAAAGTTTACTGCGAAATCATCTCCACTGCACGTGGCATGTTTTCCAACAAGACCACGGTGGAACTGGACTTTGGCCAGTATGCCAGCTGGTGGTCCGCTGACCGCAACCTGGTGGACGAAAACGGACAGAGCATCAATTTTAACTCCATCCTGGATGCAGTGAACTATATGGCCGTCCGGGGCTGGGTCTTTGAACAGATGTACGTTGTCCAAACTTTCACCAAGGGCGATTCCGACACGCCTGCCTACCATTGGATCATGTCGAAGGACGTGACCGACCCGTCTCAGATTATGGAAGGCCTGCAAACCCGGGGAGACACCAAATAGAAGTGTCTTGCCCTTGCCTCGGAGATGGCAAGGCTTTCGAAAGCCTCTCGAAAGCCTTTGGCAAGTATATAGCAAGTATTTCGCAAGCCCGTGAGCTTGCCATATACTTGCCAACACATTTCTATAGGTATGCAAAATAGGGTACAAGTACGGCAGAAGGCCTTGCCTGCGTGAAAACAATAGTTAATACGTTTGCGTTCCATGAGGCCACAGGCATACTCTTCGCACGCTGTAGGCATACACTTCTCATACTGTAGGCATACTCTTGCCATACTTTACCCATACTCAAGAGTATGGCTACACTATGGCTACAGTATGGCATCAGTATGGGTAGAGCGAGAGAGGAGCAAAGGAAATATAGAGTTGAAAAGTAAAGAAAGCTGGCCCTCAAGCCCTGAGGTGACGACATTTTTCTGCGATTTCAGCGTGTTCTGCGTGAGAAAAACTTTCTATCTTTGCAAGTTCTGGAGATTCAATTTAGGATTGCACCACTTAATAATAAAAGGTGTCAAACGAAAAACAAAACAACAAAGCCATGAATAATACAACGACTAAGAAACTCCTGCTCCTCATCTTACTGTTGCTTGGCTTCTGTACTACCGCTTTCGCCCAGAGCGATTACTACACCAAGAAGGCAAAGAGCCACATCAGCGAAGCCCAGCAATACCTTAAAAAGGCAGAAAACTATGATAACGAAGCGGAATACTACAACGACAAGGCAGCAGGCTACCTGCGCGATGCAGAATACTACACCCGCAAAGGCGACTACGACCATGCCGCCACCTACACGAAATGGGCTAGCAACGCTGCTGACCAAGCCATGACAAAAGCTAAGTAGGCCAATTCTGCCCGCGATAATGCCCGCGACCAGATGCGCTGGGCTAAGGAGGCGTTGGATAAGGCGAAAAGATAGCAATTTTATTATGAAACACCGTTCGTTTTGATAAAAAAAGTATATTTGCAAACGACTTATAAACAGAGTAATAATATTAAAATGTTGAATGATAATAAAATAGAGTAGATTAATTGACATAGAGAAGCGTTTGAGCTAATCGGATATTCTTGAATAGTTCTCTTGGGCTTTGTTTTGGATTGTATGGGTCGTGGAACAACTCAAGAATATCGAATAGATTCACGTTTTTTTAATGTCTGTAGTAACAATAAAACCAATTGAGCTTATGAGAAGCAACAAGAAAAGATTTTGCATAATTTAAATACTAAGTGATAGAACAATATTTGTCACAAATTAGTAAGAAATGTATAACAAATTAAAAATGAACAATATGGAAAACAATGCATATTCAATAGTTGAGAATATCAGCCCCGAATACAACAAACCAAATACAATAATTCAGAGTAACATAACAACTTCAGGAGAAGAGAATACCAAAGCATTCAATGACCAAAATGAATCAACAGGGAATAATCAAGCGGAATTGAAAGATGTATTAAATAGTGTAATCGAATCAAGAATGTCGAATGCTGATGACTATTATACACCTATTTCACAGAAACTATTAAAAGCCCTTCAACACTGTCATAGTATCCATGATTTTGATGAAAAAGCGTTATGGTGTAAAATGGTTAATGAAACACATCTATCCGAACAATGGTCTTTTTTACAAGAAAAAGCGGAAGCTCTTCGAAAAAAGATTAGCATATTTGGAATTGGGCAAGATTGGGACGTGGATAAAAGCGGGGATTTTGTTGTCGCGATGAACCGTGCAAAAAGACCCTATATTAACATAGGGATAGTCGCCGCTTTTCGACAAGGGAAAAGTACGATGTTAAGGCAGTTGGTGGGGGTTGATTCTAACAACAAAATGGGTTATTCCGAGGATGATCTGGACTATCTGATTCCCACATCTTCAGATGAAACAAAACCTTGTACGGGAACAAAGATTCATTATATTAATGATGTTTATCAAGGTAAAGATAATCAAGCTGTTATTGTTTATTACACGGAAGCCGAGGTGTTGAACTCAATGCTTGAACTTCTATCAAAAACCGATAAAGTTGTTTATAAAAGCAATTGTAATGTTGGTTCAATTAATGAATTACGTACAAAACTAAAAGAAGGCTTGTTTAAAGATTGTAATGGTGAAGAATCTCAAGATTTGGCAAGTGGTAAAATGGGGCAAACGGGAAGTCCTAAAGAGGCTTTGTGGAGGTATGTTTTTGCTCCTGAAAGTGCTTTTAAAAAACTAGGATCGGGGTCGGAGCCTTTGGATATTTCAAATCCAACAGACAAACGGATTTTCTATAAGTCGGTTTGTTTTTATCAGGAGCCACAAAATCAAACCAAGGATACACGTTCTTATGAAGTATTGTCTGTAAAAGAAGCCTCTGTTTATAAGAGATTCACCATCCAAGGTAAGGATCCAGGGAAAATTCGTTTTATGGATACGCCAGGGGTTGGAGAAGCAAGAACTTCAGTGGAAAAAACCTTAACGGACGCATTAAGAAATGAAATTGATGTCGCTATTGCAATTTGTAAAATAGACAATGTGCAAATTGAATATATTAATCAATTCAATGATTATATAAAAAGAGATTTTAATATTGTATGTGTTATAGATGATAAACGATGCGACATCAAGGATTGTCTGTATTATGTGCTGAATGTTAGTGATAAAACACAAACAGACAAAATTTTTGAACACAAAAATGCTTCAATCAAACAAAGCCTAGCGGCTCCTATAGAAGGAGACCAAGAATTTGACGGAATTCACATTAAGGACGACCATATTGTCGCTATTGATTGCAAGAAAAACGTCAAATACGGAATGATTGATGGCAAAGATAAAATTGAAGGGCACAATAAACAAGTGACAAATCTTACTAATGAAGAGAAGAATGGCTGCGGTTTATTCTTGTTCGATGTGTTATCGAATTTGAAAGACACTATTGGGATAATTGACAATTACTTTAATCATAAAGCAATCCAAAAGAGTGGTTTAATACTTACGGAATTCGAGGAACTAAAAGAAAAGATAAACGAGTTGGGTATGCCGGATTTTGAGTATTCACAAGAACGTATCAATTTAAAAAATAAAATAGAAGAAGGCATAAAAATCAATCCGAAGTATCAAGATTCGTCTGATGCCAAATTAAATGAATTTAATGGTAAAGGTAAACAAACAATTGTTTCGGAATTCCTTAAAAAAGCTTATCCCAATGTAAATGATAATGATTTTGGAAATGTTATTTTGACTCAAGCAGATTATGATGCTTTATTAGAAATGGATGTATATTTGAGGTTGAAGAAAGGCTTTAAGGATTATTATATTGAGAAGCTTAAGGAGTGTTATGATATTCGTAGCATAGAAAGCTCCGTTAAAGAATGTAGAAGGGCTGTTGCGAGAGTGTTGATTGAAGCTGGATTTGATGAAGTTGTCACGAATAATGCTGATGTTTGGTTTGATACCTTTAATAATAAATATGGTAAGAACTATCCAGAGTTAAAAAGACTGTTTGATGAAATTATCAATGTAGATGCAGCGACAAAGAACATAACCGAATACGTCAAAACGGATTTGATTGATTGTTTCCACATGGAACTCAGTCATAAAAGTAAAGATGAGTGCTTGTTTAAAACGAAGCGAGATACGGCTAATTTGTTTATTGAATGGTTAGAGGATATCGCAGATGGTCTTATAAAAAAAACAGATCAAAAGGGTGTCCCAGGAGTTCGCTCGTTTAAAACAGTGGTTGATGAGTCGAAACAAAGCTATTTGAATCATTACTCTGATTTGCGTTGGGGATTGAACGACAAAAAAGGGAAGGCATATGGTGAGTGGGAGAGTTTCATTGATTCAAATGCAAAAACATTATTCAAAGATGTAGTCAAGAAGCAAGAATTAGTAAGACAATGGAGAGATTTTGTTGTTGCTTTATCATAATCAAATCAAGAAATGAAATACTGGCGTATCGATGATCATACTGAGATTGTTGAAATAGTTGCGGAAGATTTTCTAACTATTACATATAAGGATATTAATTCTGGCGAGGAGTCTTCTATGCCTCGTGAGAAATTTGAGAAGAATTTCGAACCATATTCTAATGGTAGTCATGTAGAAGACCCTGCTCAAGTTGTTACGAACCCATTTTCGCAAATCAACTTGGCAGCCGTGCCATTAATGATGTTTGCTGCTGCTGCAATACAATCTAAAGAAAAGCAGTTACAAGAGAACAAAACCGAACTAAATTTGACAAATAAAAGATGGTTACAATATCCAGAAAGATTCGGACAGTTAGGGAGTAATAAAGAACTAGAAAAGCAAAACAAACAATTAGTTGAAAAAAGCGAAAAATTAGAAAAAGACAAAGAAAAAATTGAAACTCAACAAAAAATGGCGAAAAAAGAAAATGCGCGTTTTTTGTCCAATGGGGATTCTGGGTTATTGGAACAAATCGAAATGTTAAATGCGGAGATTTCTCGATTGAATGACGAAAGAAAAATTTCTGAAGAACATATTAATCGATTACAAAAACAACTTGCTCAATTACAAGAAGACTCTGAGGTAAGTAAGAAGAATCTGAAAGACAAAGAAAAAGAAATTGAGAATAAAAGTGAAGAAATAGACGAACATTGATTCAAATGCAATAATATTATTCAAGGATGTAAGCAAGGATTGGCAAGACAATGGAGGGTTTTTGTTGTTGTTTTATCATAATCAAATCAAGAAATGAAATACTGGCGTATTGATGATCATACTGAGATTGTTGAGATAGTTACGGAAGATTTTCTAACTATTACATATAAGGACAGTAATTCTGGCGAGGAGTCTTCTATGCCACGTGAGAAATTTGAAAAGAATTTCGAACTATATTCTATTGATAATCAGATAGAAGATCCTATTCAAGCTGTTGCGAACCCGGTTTCGCAAATCAATTTGAGTGACAAGAGAAAAGTGCAATCAGTGATAGAACTAGAAAAGCAAAACAAACAATTAGTTGAAAAAAGCGAAAAATTAGAAAAAGACAAAGAAAAAATTGAAACTCAACAAAAAATGGCGAAAAAAGAAAATGCGCGTTTTTTGTCCAATGGGGATTCTGGGTTATTGGAACAAATCGAAATGTTAAATGCGGAGATTTCTCGATTGAATGACGAAAGAAAAATTTCTGAGGAACATATTGATCGATTACAAAAACAACTTGATCAATTACAAGAAGACTCTGGGGTAAGTAAGAAGAAACTAAAAGACAAAAAAAAAGAGATTGAAAATAAAAGTGAAGAAATAGACAAACTTATAGATTGTTTTGAACAGGAAAAAAAGCATCTAAATGATAAGTTGGAAGAAGCGGAGAAAGAAATAGATGGTCTTATTGTGAAGATTGAACGGTTAGTTAATAAGATTGACCAATTGGAGAAAGAAAAGCATCATATAGAAAATCAGATAGATCAGTTAAATATTAAGATTAGCCAATTAAAAAGAGAAAATGATCGATTATCTAATGAAATTGTTGCTTTAGGAGAAAGTGTTGATGGGCTCAAAAATGAAATCAGAAGATTAAAAGGCAAACAGATTTTACCGATAGCATTAAGTGTTTTGTTAGGTGCTGTAGCATTAGCAGTAGTGTTTAGAGCTTTATTGAAGACTAGTAATTTAGATTCAGAATTACAAAGAAAACTTGATAAAATGCAAGTTGAATGTTCAAGGTTAGCAAGTTTGAACGATATTTTATGCGAGGAAAACAGGGTTTTATTGGCAACAAATGATTCTTTGTCAAGAGAAAATGATTCGTTAATAATGGGTAATACACAGAAAACACCATCAAATCATGGGATGTATAAAATTGATTCATGTTTGAAATATGTTGGATTAAGTTTGAATTTGAGAGGTGTGCGAAAAGAAAATCCAGAGAGAAAGTTTTGGATAAAGGTTAAAAGAATTGTTTGCATACGCAGTTTAATTCTAAAATGTACCCAAACAGGATCAGCGGTTATCCGGGTTTTTAGATACAAAGATGGACAATCGGAATTAATTTCTGAACAAAACATCTATTTGGAAAAAGGTAACTATAGTACAGTCGAGATAGTAAATTGTTATCTTAATCAAGTGGGATTATACTATTTGATGATTTGTAATAATAATTGTGGTGATTTTTATTTTGAAAAAGTGGTACATGAAAGAGAGTTCAAGAGGTGCTTTAGCGACGACATAGATATTTTGGGACTTGGCGGTGATAATAATCCGCCCCCAAAGAGAGATAGTTTTACTAGAGATAGCACTTTTGACTATGGTTATTTTGGTAAATTATACTATTGTAGGATAATAGAAGAATAGATGTGTTCCCAAGAAGCTGTTTAAGAGTTTGTTTAAATTTAATTCGATAATTTGTTAAGCATGATTTTCGAGAAGGCGATTTGGATCATTGTTTCGGAGGATTCTGAGTAGAACTCATAGTCCATGGCGATACTCCTGAAGTTGTACAGCTAGGCGAAAGACCTTTCGACAATCCATCTCAAGGAAATGACACTAAACTTTTTAGGGCTTTGTTCGAGTCAAAGCACGACTTCAAGTTGGCATCCGAGCGTCTTGCGGTGTAAAAAACAGAGCATGTCCGTTCACTCTCATAAAAGGATTCCAGCGAAATGGCATATCTCTGCGAGCGAGAAGGCTTCTCACTTCCCCAAATCATCCCGTTTTGGCTATCGAAAACTTCCTTCATACTCCTCGAAAAAAAACAGTAACAACTCTTATAATCACATTCTATCGTCGAAAAGTGTGATTTTTTACACATTTTTCTTCGATACAGAAACATTTTTCTTCGATACAGAAAAGATGTTGGATAAGTTCGAGAAAGACGATGCCCGGTGGAAGACGCTTGGCAAAAAGCTTGGGTTTGATTTTTGACTCTGATTTCAACTTTTTTGTATACCTTTGCCGTCGGAATGGAATAAAACTGTCGCTATGGTAAAATATCCGATTGGCATACAGACTTTTGAGAAAATCAGGAAAGAGAACTATCTTTATCTGGACAAAACAGCATTTGTCCATCAATTGGTGTGTAACGGAGGCTTCTATTTCTTAAGTCGTCCCCGCAGGTTTGGCAAAAGTTTGTTGCTTTCCACAATGGAGGCTTACTTCCGTGGCAAGAAAGGGTTGTTTGAAGGTTTAGCCATGGATAAGTTGGAAACAGATTGGACGGCTTACCCTGTGTTTCATATGGATTTCAATGCCCGCGACTATGTGGACATTCGTTCACTCATAGCCGAACTCAACAAGCACTTGGAGTATTGGGAAAAGGACTATGGCGACGAGTTCAAGGATAGGGAACCGGAAGAACGTCTCCAGCATGTGATTGACAAGGCAGTGGAGAAAACGGGAAAGCCTGTAGTCATCCTTGTGGATGAATACGACAAGCCTTTGCTTCAAGTGGCCGATAATCCTGAACTTCAGGAAAGCTATCGCCGAAAGCTGAAATCGTTCTATTCGGTGGTCAAGACGATGGATGCTAAGATTAGATTTGCTTTCTTCACGGGTGTGACCAAGTTCTCCAAAGTGAGCATCTTCAGTGATTTGAATAATCTGAAGGATATTTCCTTGAATCATGCTTATTCTGAGATTTGTGGCATCACGGAGAAGGAAATCCGAGAACATCTTGATGAACAAGTGGGTCAGATGGCCGAGGCAAATAGCCTCACAAAAGAAGAGTGTTATGCCCAGTTGAAAGAGAATTATGATGGCTACCATTTTAATGAGGAATCGGTAGGTGTTTACAATCCTTTCAGCCTATTGAATGCCCTTAGCGACCAAAGGTTCAAGGACTATTGGTTTGAGACGGGTACCCCCACTATCCTCGTGGAGACGTTGAAACGCTCTAATTATGAGTTGGAAAACTTGACTCGCGAGGAGGTTTCCAGCGACCTGCTCGGCAGTCTCGATTCAATGACATCCAATCCGCTACCCTTGATGTATCAAAGCGGCTATCTCACCATTAAAGATTACGATCCGCATTTTATGACCTATAGGCTTGGATTTCCCAATGGTGAAGTGGAGCGGGGATTCACGAAGTATTTGTTTTATCATTATACACCTATCCGGCCTGAACATTCTGCCTCGTTCGTAAAGAGTTTTGTAACAGAAATCTGGAACGGACAGCCGGAGGCGTTTATGAAGCGATTGGAGACCTTGTTTGCCGACCAAGACTATCAGATTGCCGGTGATACCGAATTGTATTTCCATAATGCGGTTGCGGTCATTTTCAAGATGCTTGGTTTCTATGTGGAGGTGGAGCGGCACACTTCCGATGGACGCATGGACATGTTGGTGCAGACCAAAAACTACGTCTACATCATAGAGTTCAAGATAGACCAATCCGCAGAGATTGCGCTGGCTCAAATTGAAGAGAAGCAATATGCCAAACCGTTTGCCAAAGACAGCAGGAAGCTCTACAAGATAGGGGTCAATTTCTCGTCAAAAACGAGACGAATTGAAGAATGGAGCATCGGTTTAGAGAGAGCTTAATAGATTGCCAGCGGGAATGATTTCATACAAAATCTAGGGCCGCAAAGCCGTGGGGACGGCTTGCGGCCTAATTTTTGAATGAAAAAAAGAGTTGCAGAAACAGAAAAGCCAGTCGTTTTGTGAAAAGTGTTTACTTTTGCAAACCGAAAGTATAATAATGTGCTTGAAAGAGATGAAGGACAATTGGTAAGAGTTTCAATATTAGGGAAGTATGAATACACTACAAGACAGAATAAGAGGTTCGCTGGTTGGTGGTGCCTATGAAAATGCCTGATCAATATATTATTCAACGAGGCAAGAAGCTGGCCTTTCTTCTTCGTCATGATAGGAGTTATTCATTTGATGCCCACGGCTGGCGTGAAGTGAGTGACCTAATGAAAAATCATGGCTATACGATGGAAGAGCTTGAAGAAATTGTGGCAACAAACAACAAGCAGCGTTACGAGTTTTCTGAAGATAAAAGTCGGATTAGGGCGCGACAAGGGCATAGTGTCCATGTGGATGTGGAGCTGGAGGAAAAGATGCCGCCAGACACGCTCTATCATGGAACGGCAAAGGCATTCTTGGACTCTATCTTGGAGAAGGGCATAATAAAAGGCAACCGTTTATATGTCCACTTGTCAAGTACTAAGGAAACAGCCACAAATGTCGGGAAAAGACATGGTGAGCCCGTAGTTCTTGCAATAGATGCTAAAAAGATGGCAGAAGACGGTCATCGTTTCTTCCTTAGCAGGAACGGGGTTTGGCTGACAGATTATATAGATGTTAAGTATATAAGTTCCACGTGAAATAACAGAAAGCAATAGATAAGGATTTTGAGTAATAACCTAACAAAGGTATTTATGTACAATAGAGAATATACACCTGAAAGAATAATAGAGCTGAAGCCGAATGAGATATTTGTGTTCGGCAGCAATCTGGCCGGCTCACATGGTGGCGGAGCGGCTCAATTGGCATACAAACGCTTTGGTGCGGTATGGGGACAGGGAGTAGGCTTGCAAGGCCAGAGTTACGCCATTCCCACCATGCATGGGGGAGTGGATGCCATTCGGCCTTATGTGGACGAGTTTGTTGAGTTTGCATTTATACATTATGAATATAAGTTCCTGGTTACACCTATAGGTTGTGGGATTGCAGGATTTACTGCGGAAGAGATCGCCCCCTTGTTTGAGGATGCTATTGATTTGCCCAATTTGATACTTCCTAAAAGCTTTGTGGAAGTGATACAGCATAAGCCAAGTGTTGAGGTGAATCCCGAAATTACTTGGGACTCGGAGAAAGACTTCCTCGTCAATTACAGGCGGTTCATGGAACAAGTAGAGTTTGGAGACTCGGATGCCTATTACAAGGTTAAGGTACTCCGAGCAAAAGAGTTCCGTAATACGGTGGAAATCGTCAACCAAGGGTGTTATGTGACGGAGACAGGTGAAACGTATGCTTTTCCTGACGATGCGGAAATGATGCGCAGGACAGTGCTCTATGAGCAAGAGATTCAATTGCCTGATACAACACAAAGCTTTAGGCAAACCATTGTTGACGTGCAGAACATCGATTGCCTATATGCTGGAGTGCGGTTGAAGGAGCAAGGCTATAATCCTGCTGTACTGAATATGGCCAGTAGGCGTAATCCTGGTGGCGGTGTTACAACAGGTGCCGGTGCGCAGGAAGAGACGCTGTTCCGCAGGACGAACCTGTTCCGCTCTCTCTACCAGTTTGCTCCATACTCAGAGCAGTATGGCATTAAGTGCTCGCATCACCAGTATCCGCTTGACAGGAACTATGGAGGAGTATATACGCCTGATGCCATTTATTTCAGGGAAAGTGAACAGAAAGGTTATTCCTTGCTGGATAATCCTGTCAGTCTCTCGTTTATCACTGTGGCAGGTATGAACAGGCCGGATTTGACGGCAGACGGTATGATAGCAGATCATCATGTGGAGCCTATCAAGAACAAGATGCGTACTATCTTCCGTATGGGATTGGTTCATGGTCATGACTCCTTGGTGCTTGGTGCTTTGGGTTGCGGAGCTTTCCGTAATCCTCCTCGCCACGTTGCTCGTCTTTTCCATGAGGTGATGGATGAGCCAGAGTTCAAGAACAAATACCGTCGCATCGTGTTCTCTATATTAGATGACCACAATGCCCACCAAAAGCACAACCCAGAAGGGAACTTCAAGCCGTTTGTTGAAGAATTCGGGTGCTGATTAATTATAAGTAGATGGGCATAATTAGTTTACATAATAGACGTGAGACTCGAGACTGCGAGACGACAATCCCCTGAGCTTGTCGAAGGGTGTCCCGTGTCCCGAAGTCCCGCATCCCGTTTCAAAACAATATGCAGTTTAATTTTGAATAGTTACTTATCATAATAATTACATTTTATTGGGGATTTGTTTAACTGAAACCTGCTGAAACGCATTTTAAAATTCTTATTTCAGCAGTTTTCAATATTGAAAGTTGCTGAAACAGGATTTTTGTTTACCTTTGCAGCAGATTTCAAAATGCAAAAGATGATGGAAACCAAGGGTAAATTGATAGGTAGGGAACTGGAACGCAAGCAGTTGGAGGAATATATTGAATCCGATAGGTCTGAGTTTATTGCCGTTTATGGTCGGAGGAGGGTGGGAAAGACCTTCCTTATTCGGCAGGTGGTCGGCAACAAGGCCTGTTTTTCCCTCACGGGCATGGAGAACGCCGACATGAAAGACCAACTCGCCAACTTCTTCTTTACCCTGCGAAGGGTGTTCCCCAAAGCGACACAGCCCACCTCGTGGATCGAGGCCTTTGATGGATTGGAAACCTATTTGGAGCATCGGCCCAAAGGGAAGAAGATTATCGTCATTGACGAACTTCCGTGGTTGGATACCGTCCGATCCAAGTTCATCGCCGCATTGGAATGGTTTTGGAACGGCTGGGCCTCGGCTCGCGACGACATCAAACTCATCGTTTGTGGCTCGGCCACCTCGTGGATGATTGACAACATCATCAACAACCGTGGCGGCCTCCACAACCGTAAGACGCACCAAATTTATGTGGCTCCATTTACGCTCAACGAGAGCCAACGTTATTTCAAGGCTTTCGGCTTCGGCTACCGCCAGAAGGAAATCGCCGAGTGCCACATGGTGATGGGCGGCGTGGCTTACTACTACTCGCTGATGCTCCCAGAAGAGAGCGTGGCTCAAAATATCGACAGACTGTTTTTCGCGGCCAACGGCGAGTTGCAAAACGAGTTCGAGAACCTCTACCGCTCCCTTTTCAAGAGGGCTGGCGACCACATCACCATCGTTTCGGCCATGGCCACAAAAGCCAAAGGCCTGACCCGAAAGGAAGTGCTTGAACTGACCCAACTGAACAACAACCTGAAATTCACCAAGACCTTGGAAGAGTTGGAGAAATGCGGCTTCATCCGCAGCTATGTCCCGTTTGGCAAGGCGAAACGCGATGCGCTTTTCCAATTGACCGATGCCTTCACGCTGTTCCATTTCCACTTTGCCAACGAGAACAAGTACCAAGATGAAGCCTTCTGGACTCATTCGCTCAACAGTCCGCGTTATAGGGCTTGGAGCGGTTATGCCTTCGAAATGCTTTGCCTGAACCACATTGCCCAAATCAAGCAGGCATTGGGGATTTCGGGCATCCAAAGCCGCGCCTGTTGCTGGGTGGGGAAAAACGACACGACGGGCAAGGGAGCGCAAATAGACCTCATCATCGACCGCGCCGACCAGACGGTCAATATCTGTGAGATGAAGTTCTCGCGCTCGCCTTACGAAATCACCAAGTCAGACGACGAGGATTTCGACAACAAATTAGCCGCTTTCCTCCAGCAAACCAAGACCACAAAATCGCTGATGTTGACGCTTGTGACGAGTTTCGGAATTGTCAAAAATAAATATAGTGGACATATTCAGAATCAGGTTGTTATGGGAGATTTGTTTAACTGAAACCTGCTGAAACGCAATTTGAAAATCCTGTTTCAGTAGTTTTCAAATTTCAAAATGCAAATGAAATCCAAGTCAAAAAAGCCAGAAAACATGGCACATGATTTGTATAGTTGTGAAATAACAAAAATGTAATAATGATACTATGAACAACAGAGAATTTACACCCGAGAGAATCTCGGAACTAAAGCCGAATGAAATCTTCGTTTTCGGCAGTAATTTGGCTGGTGCCCATGGAGGCGGGGCAGCTTGGATAGCTTACCAGCGCTTTGGAGCCATCATGGGACAAGGCGTTGGACTACAGGGGCAAAGCTATGCCATTCCAACCATGCAGGGTGGGGTGGAGACCATCAAGCCTTATGTGGATGAGTTTATCAGTTTTGCTAAAAAGCATCCGGAGCTGAAGTTCCTTGTCACGAAGATTGGTTGCGGCATTGCAGGCTTCCGGATAGAGGAGATTGCACCACTATTCTATCATGCCATTGATTGCGAGAATATCGTTCTACCCAAGGAGTTTGATGACATTGTGCAGGATATTCACAACCGTTTCATTGAATCGTTCGACAAGGACGCTGACCGTACATCATGGTGACAGAACAATCTCATACACTGGACATTCGTTCGAATGGAGAATATCCTTCGAACGTGTTGAGCAACCTTTGTAGCAATGGGTTCCGTTTCGATGGAGTGGTTTGCGGTAGCGTTTTTGGAAGTAATTATTGATCAATAGTTTGTAAAGATGAATGCCCCAATCATCATCATCCCCGATGTCCACGGCAGAGAGTTCTGGCGTTGGGCTGTGGCTCACCGGAAAGACGAAGAGTCGGTCGTCTTCTTGGGTGACTATCTCGACCCGTATGAGGATGAGTGGATCTATTGGAGCGATGCCTATAAGGGGTTGCTTGATATTATTGAACTGAAGCATCAGCATCCTGATAAAGTGGTGCTGCTCTTGGGCAACCACGACCTGCATTATCTTTTCCCTGTGATTCATGGAAGCCGCTATAATGAGTATCAGGCCGAGAAGATTCGCAAGACCTTCATGGACAATATGGATTGCTTTCAGATGGCCTCAGAGTGCGAGATAGGTGGCCAACGTTATCTCTTTACCCACGCTGGGGTCAATAAGGTTTGGGCCGAGAAGCATACTGACTTGTTTGGTTCAGCGGAAAATATAACCGCTGAAACATTCAATCGCTTGATGTTTTCAGATGAGTTTGTGGAGGCTTTGGGTGACATATCGAAGTTGCGTTGGGGAAGAGACCGTGCAGGCAGCATGGTCTGGGCTGATGTGGAAGAATTCGAATGGAGCGAAGCGAGGATTTCAGGAGTAATACAGGTGTTTGGCCATACCTTGCAGGATAACGGCCCAAGAATAATTGACAATTCGATGTATTGTCTGGATTGTCGGAAAAGCTTTGTACTCAACGCATCGGGAGAGATAGATTAGTTCAACTATTTTGTTTACTTTTGCCGCCGCGAAACCATAATAACAAAAGGAGGAATTATGAACACTAATTTCAATGCATCCCAGCTGTGGGACACCATCAAAGAGTACGCTAAGAAAGTCGGTAGGGTGGGGGCAAGACCCGTACTGCTGCTGTATTATGTGATGACGGATGAGGCTACGCCGCGTTCGGTGAAACTTACCGTGGGAGCGGCTTTGGCTTACCTCGTGTTGCCTGTCAACCTGATTTCTGCCAAAAGGCACCCCTTGACTGGATGGGTTGATGAGGCGGCAGCCATCGTCTTAGTGTACGAAAAAGTCAAGAAAAACATCACGCCAGAGATGGAACGTAAAGCCGATGAAACCCTCGACAAATGGTTTCCCGGAAATACACCGTTTGAAGTAATGAATGATTAAACTATTGCGTCCACTTTTGCGAAAAAAGTGGACGCAATAAATAATTATGCCTTGGTTAACGCAGCGGCACCAAGGATGGCGGCATCGTTGTCGGGAAGTTCGGAAACGCGAACCTCAACGCTGCCCTTGAAGATGAAGCACAGATGCTCCTCAAATGACTTGCGTGCGGGGTTGAGCAACACGTCACCGGCCTTCACGGGACCACCGAACAGGAAAATGGCTTCGGGACCGCTGAAAGTCACGGCATTGGCCATAGCGATTCCTAAGAGATACCCCGTCTTTTCGAACACTTCAATAGCCAAAGGGTCGCCATATTTGGCCGCATCGCCCACCATCTTGCTGGTGAGTTCGTCAGGGTTGACTTTCGAAAGGGCACCAGAGTAAGTGGGTGATTTCTCTATCATCTCCAAGGCCGTGCGACGTATGCCAGTTGCGGAGCAATAAGTCTCAAGGCAGCCCTTGTTGCCACAACCGCATGGACGTCCTTCAGGTATCAGGATAGCATGACCCAGCTCGCCTGCACCGCCTGTCTTTCCTAACACCAATTTACCGTCAACCACTACACCACTACCTACACCGGTTCCAAGGGTGAACATGATGAAATGTTTCATGCCCCTTGCGCCGCCATAAATCAGCTCACCATAGGCTGCCGCGTTGGCGTCGTTGGAGACCACTACCGGCACATTGATATGTCCCTGGAAGAGTTCCTTTAGGTTGACGATGCCCTTGAAATTAAGGTTGGAGGCGTTTTCGATGCAGCCCGTATAGTAGTTGCCCACAGGTGCTGCAATGCCGATGCCGTCAATTGCGTCAATCTTGTTCTCCTGCATCAGTAGCTTGATTTGGTCGTAGATGTCCGAAACGTAAATGTCGGCATCATAGTACTTGTTGGTGGGGAGGTTTTTCTTGGCGATACAAACGCCGTCGTCGCGCACCAGTCCAATGTCGGTATTGGTGCCGCCTATGTCGATACCTATGGAATATGTGTTCATGATGTTGAAATATAAGGGTTAAGCCAGTTCAAACTGTTCAAGGAAACGGAGGTCGTTCTCAAAGAAGAGACGCAGGTCGTTGATGCCATATTTCAGCATGGCGATGCGCTCGACACCCATACCGAAGGCAAAGCCTGTGTATTTCTCAGGGTCAATGCCGCTGGCAATAAGGATGTTGGGGTCGCACATGCCGCAGCCCAGAATCTCAACCCAGCCAGTGTGCTTGCAAATGTTGCAGCCCTTGCCGCCACAGATGTTGCATGAGATGTCCATCTCAGCTGAGGTCTCGGTGAAGGGGAAGTAAGAAGGACGGAAACGCACCTTGGTGCCTTCGCCGAAGAACTCCTGCACAAAGTGATACAGCGTCTGTTTCAGGTCGGCAAAGGAGACATTCTCATCGATATATAGACCTTCAATCTGATGGAAGATGCAGTGGGCGCGGGCCGAGATAGCCTCGTTGCGGAACACGCGGCCTGGGGCGATGATGCGGATGGGCGGCTGTTGCTTCTCCATAGCACGTACCTGGACGCTGGAGGTGTGGGTACGCAGCAGGATGTCGGTGGGCTTGTTCTCGTTGGGGTCTTTCTGGATGAAGAAGGTGTCCTGCATATCGCGTGCTGGATGGTCGAGGGCGAAGTTAAGGGCAGTGAACACGTGGTAGTCGTCCTCAATCTCAGGACCCTCAGCGATGGTGAAGCCGAGATGCTCGAAAATCTCGTTGATGTCGCGGCGGACAATCGACAAGGGGTGCCGGGCACCACGCATCTCATTGGCAGGCATGCTCATGTCGAAGCCGGCATCGTTGCTGTGCTGGCTCTCAAACTTCTGTAGTTGTTCCTCCACTTTTTCCTGCACCGTGTTTTTCAGTTCATTGAGGCGCATTCCCATCTCCTTGCGCAGGTCAGGGGCTACGGTCTTGAAGTCGGCAAACAGGGCGGGGATGATGCCTTTCTTGCTCAGGTAAGTGATGCGGAAGTTCTCCAAGGCGTCTTTGCTGTCGGCCTGGAAGTCGCGCACCTGGGTCAGTATGTCTTCAATTCTTTCTTTCATGGGATTTGACGATTATTGACAGCAGCTCTTTTTGCCGTTTTTATTCTCGCAATTTTTGTCGCAGGCTTTCTCTGTGCCTTTGTCGACGGTAACAGAAATGATGGTGACAGGCTCAACAGGGACATCCATATTGCCGGTCTTTACGTTGGCAATCTTGTCGACTACCTCAAGACCCTCGATTACTTCACCGAAGATAGTATATTCACCATCCAAATGGGGTGAGCCGCCTATGGTTTGGTAAGCCTGACGTTGGCGGGCTGAGAACACCTTGCCCGTGCGGTTCTCATACATATTGAGCCAGTTTTCGTCGAATTTCTTGCCTTGCACGATGTAGAACTGCGAGCCGCTGGAGGCTTTCTTGGGGTTCACCTGGTCACCCTGACGGGCAGCGGCGAGGGCACCTTTCACATGGAAGTGGTTGCTCTTGATTTCAGCAGGGATAGTGTAGCCTGGGTCGAGGCGACCGTCGGCATTCTGTCCGCCTTGAATCATGAATTCCTTGATGACACGGTGGAAAGGCGAGCCGTTGTACCAGCCTTCTTTCACCAGCTTGAGGAAGTTGTCGCGATGGAGCGGGGTGTCGTTATAGAGCTTGGCTTTGATGGTGCCCATGCTCGTGTTGATGACGACGACGGTTTCTTTTTCGGTTGTGCTTGTTGCGTTTTTCTGTTGTGCCGTGCAGGTCAGTCCTGCGAAGATAAGAGCGGCTAATAACAATTTTTTCATATTTCTGTAGATTTTAAAATTTCTTATTCTTCCACGATTGAATAGGTGATTTCAAGTCTCAAAGGTTCGGTTTCGGTTTCGGGGCCGTTGACGACAAGGCGATGGGCGGTATAGCCGCCACCGGTGATACCGAGACTTAGGCCGTAGTTGTCTTCTTTGCCTAAGAGCAACTCTTGGATGTATTTCGAGATGCGGAATTGGGCGCAGTGGTTGGTGAGGCTGTAGCTTCCGCCAAAGTAAGCGGTACCTTCCTGGTAGTCAGGGAGGATTGAAGTGGAGCCGGAGGCATTGAATTTCACTAAGCTCAGGGTGCTGGGTTCGGTGAAACAGGTAGTGTCTACATCGGCACCGGTGATGATGAGTTTGGCTTCGTTGATGACGATGTGGCAGCCTTCGCTGAGGGTGTCGGTCCAATGGGCGAGGGAAGGGAAGGTGATTTTGGTCTTCACGCCGCCCATGGTCTGTAAGTAAAGCTTCTGTTGACCTAAGGCGGTGTCACCTTCCAGCAACTGGCTGACGAAGTCGGGTGTACCTTGCGTGTAGTCGTGTGTGATTTGGTTAAAATAGGTGTCGGCTGAGGAAATGTAATAGTCGTAACGTAGCGGTTTCTCAGGGGTGGCTGCGTTGTGGTAATAGAGTTGCAACACGGTGTAGGTGTTGTTGGTGAGGTTCAGGTAGCTGACACTACCGTTGCCTGCTGAAGGGTCGCACTTCAGACAGAGGCCGTGGAATTGGCGTTTGAAGAGTGTGGGTTCCTTATAGGCTGTGCTGTCGAGTCCGATCAACATTTCGCCCAAATTGTTGCTTAATGGGATACGGATGATGGGTTGAGCTACGGTGTCGGTGCCCACGATGTTTGTTTTGGTACGGGGGCGGGGTTGGAACTGGTAGCCATTGGCATAGTCTTCGTTTTCGAGGGCTACTTCTGTGTAATTGTAATAGCTGGTATCGGCGTTGAGGGTGTCGGCCAGCATGTATACGTGGACATTCTGCCAGGTAGTAGTGTCGCCGTAATACCCAGTAATGTAGAGCTGTAGTACTATTGAGTCGACCACTGGATTTTCACCAAAGCGCTGACCGGCTGAAGAAAAGCGCAACTGCGAACAGAACCCCGCTTGGGTAAGCCCGAAGATAGGGTCGTTCATGCTGCCTAACAGTCCGCTGCTGACGTTCTTGGTGCCGATAGAGTCCAAATAAGAATGGCACATCAACTCAACTTGGTTGGTGTGGTAAGTGCCGATATAGTCGCTGTCCGATATCAAGCCGTTGCCGATGGTTTCGGGCGACTTCTTGCAGGCAGCGAAAGCCAAAGCCAACGCGCCTATCATTAACACGGTTCGGACAGAAACGGTCGAATGAAGAGTTTTCATCGTATGGAAAATAAAGTGTTGTCTTATTGTTGCGAGGGTAGGAATCTTTCGTAAAACTCGTTGTAGGCCTTGCCATATTCCTCTGGGCCTTGGTAGGGGAGTATGGGTTTCTTGCAGGTCTTCAGGTAAGCCGCAATCTCGGGGTGGATGTGTTCGCTGCCGATAACGATACCGTCTGAATAGTCAATGGCAGCTTTGGTGAGTACAAGGTAATCAGTCTCCTTAAAGTTCTTGAGGTCTTTGGCACCGACGCCCGGCACTTTCAGTTTCTTTTCAAATCCCGGACGGAACTGTTCGTCGAAGGCATCGTCGTAAATGGAGTAAATAATTTTAGAGTCGCTAAACAAGGGGTTGTCTTTCATCGAGGTGGCGCGTTTCAGGTAGAGCGGCATCAAGGCTGAGAGCCAGCCGTTGCAATGGATGATGTCGGGCGACCAGTTGAGTTTCTTTACCGTCTCAATCACGCCGCGTGAAAAGAACACACAGCGATAGTCGTTGTCCTCGCAGAAAACTCCGTTGTCATCGCGAATCAGGTATTTCTTTTTTGTGAAGAAATCCTCGTTGTCGATGAAATAGATTTGCATCCTTGCTTTCTGGATGGAGGCCACCTTGATAATCAGTGGGTGGTCGGTATCATTGATGATGAGGTTCATACCCGAAAGGCGTATCACTTCATGCAGTTGGTTGCGACGCTCGTTGATGGTGCCATAGCGGGGCATGAAGATGCGTACCTCTTTGCCGCTCTCTTGTGTAGCTTGGGGCAGGTGACGGCCTATGAGGCTCATCGGTGTTTCAGGCAGATAAGGGGTGATTTCTTGATGGACGAAAAGTACTCTTGTCATGTCGTATGCTCTTTCTATTCTTCTATTTGGAAACTGCAAAGTTACGGAAAAATTATGAAAACAGGGTCAAAAAAAATACATTTTGTTGATTTTAGCGGTTTTATCTCTATCTTTGCCGACTCAAACCACAGCTTGCTATGGAATACGAACACTTTGAAAATCAGGAACACGAGTGGGAATCGAACCTCAAGGTCACCGAAGGTGTGGATGGTCCCATCCAGGTCAATCCCAACGCTTTGGAGCGTATGAAACGGAACCAACAGCAGCTTATGCCGTTGGACTATTACGTCGAGGGCATCCTCAAAGGTGATCGAGTGGCGTTGAGTAAGGCCATTACCTTGGTGGAAAGTGCTTTGCCTAAGCATCAGGATCTGGCTCAGCAGATTATAGCGGCCTGTTTGCCCCATGCAGGGAAAGCCCTTCGGTTGGGCATTACGGGTGTTCCGGGTGCGGGCAAAAGTACCTTTATCGAGGCACTTGGCGTGCATCTTTGCGACAAAGGGCAGAAACTGGCGGTGCTGGCCATCGACCCTTCCAGCCAGCGTTCAAAAGGGAGTATCTTGGGCGATAAGACTCGTATGGAGAGCCTCTCGGTACATCCTAACGCCTACATCCGTCCCTCGGCTTCGGCAGGTACTTTGGGTGGTGTGGCACGCAAGACCCGTGAGACCATCATCCTTTGTGAAGCGGCGGGTTATGATACTATCTTTGTAGAGACTGTAGGCGTGGGACAGTCGGAAGTGGCTGTGCATTCTATGGTCGACTTTTTCCTTTTGATATTAATCAGTGGTGCCGGCGATGAGCTGCAAGGTATCAAACGCGGCATCATGGAGATGGCTGATGGCATCGCGGTGAACAAGGCCGATGGCGACAACGTGATGCGAGCCAATCGCGCCGCTGCCGAATGCCGCAACGCGCTGCACCTGTTCCCCCTGCCTGAGTCGGGACAAGAGACTAAGGTGATGACCTGCTCGGCACAGACAGGATTCAATATTGACGAAGTGTGGCAAATGGTCGCCGACCACGTGCAAGCTATCCGCGACAATGGCTATCTTCAAAGGAAGCGTGCCCAGCAGGACGTGCAGATGATGTACGACTCGATGGACAGCGCCTTGAAGAGTGACTTCTATCAAAACCAACTGGTGGCTGACCTCCTTCCCTTGGTCGAAAGTGATGTTCGTAGCCAAAGGCTGAGTGCATACATCGGCGCGCAGAAGCTGTTGGACGCTTATTTCAATATGTTGAAGAAATAGAAAATATTTGTCATAGATTTGATTTTAATAACTGTTAGGGGATGAAACGAATTTGCTTATGGATGTTTGCAGCCATCTTTTTCTGCTGTACGCTTGAGACTCGGGCACAAGATGAAGGAGTCAACCTGTATTTTAATGCCAGTGAGATGCCAGATTTGATTAAATGCCTGCCTGCACCGCCGGATACCATCGGGACGGACTTTGCCAATGATATCATGCGTTATATGTGGGGCAAGACGCAACGCAACGACTTGGAACGTGCTGCCCTTGTGTTTCGTGATGCTGTTTGGAACTACGACTCACTCTTTGCAGTGTTCAGCGTTCCTTTCGGTCTTGAAATCTCCAAGGAAGGTACACCTGATATTTACAAATTATTAATCAACAGCTTATCGACCATCGACCAGACACGCGTCAAGCCGAAAGCCTTCTACCATCGCAAACGTCCGTTTGAACGGTTTCACGAGCATATGCTCACGAGATTTGAAGAGGCTGAATTGTCGGGCGAGGGCTCCTATCCCTCTGGACACAGTCAACGTGGCTATGGTATCGCCTTGCTGCTTTCCGAGATTAATCCCGATAACGCCGACACTATTATGGCGCGAGGTTATATGTATGGTGAAAGCCGTGTGATTGCAGGTGCACATTGGCAGAGTGATGTCGATGCCAGCCGACTTTGCGCAGCCATAGGATTGAGCCGTCTTCACACCAGCCCCGTTTTCCTCGCACAGCTCGAAAAAGCCCGTGCAGAGTTCCAAAGACTGACAGGCAAGATGTTGCCTACCGACGATGCCAGCCAGTTTGTCAATCTAGCTGAAGCCATTCCCGATGTCATACTGGAAATCCGTTATTACAGCACCTATAATTTCGTTGGAACTCGTGTAGACGGTTATGAGGAACCCGTTGCACTGCTCACCAAGCAGGCTGCCGATAGTCTTCGTGCTGTAAGCGAAGATTTGAAAAAACAAGGCTATCGTCTGAAGATTTTCGATGCCTATCGTCCGCAGTGTGCTGTCAATCATTTTGTGCGTTGGGCCGCCAATGTTAACGACACGCTCATGAAGCCTTATTTTTATCCCAAAGTGCCGAGAAACAAACTCTTCGAGTTAGGCTACATTGCCAGAAAAAGCGGTCACTCACGCGGGTCAACCGTCGATTTGACCCTTTTTGATATGGCTACGGAGAAGGAAGTCGATATGGGCGGCACCTTCGATTGGTTTGGTGAGGAAAGTCACCCCGATTTTGGAGGCAATCCCACGACTGGGAAGTACAGGAAAAACGACCGTATCACGGCTGAGCAGTTCCACAACCGCATGATTCTGCGCAATGCAATGCTGCGTCACGGCTTCAAGCCTATTCCTGCGGAATGGTGGCACTTCACCTTGAAGAACGAGCCGTTCCCCGATACCTATTTCACCTTCCCGGTTAAGAAATTACAGTAAGGATAGGAAGTAAACGCGTACACATCACGGTTTTAACTCATCCAGATTTCGATATACTTCCTCCCGCACGTGCTGTTCGGCTTCGGTAAAGGGCCCTTGGCCCATCTTCTCGAGCACAAGCTCGTATGCTTTTACCAAATTAGGGCCTTCTTCGCCGTTGGCTTCCATCTCTTTGGCGTCATTGAAAGCAATCATCCAGTCTTTTAGTGCCATATTTGTCGCTTTTTGTGGTTGAAATTTGATGCAAAAGTAAAAAAAATTGTTGGTCGATAATATTAATTACTACTTTTGCAATTTTTAATAAAACATAATACCATGTGTGGAATAGTAGCTTACATTGGCCCACAGGATGCCTATCCCATTCTCATTGAGGGGTTGAAACGCCTGGAATATCGCGGTTACGACAGTGCCGGAGTAGCCCTGTTGAATGAAAAAGATGAGTTGAATGTCTATAAGTCGAAAGGCAAGGTCTCTGATTTGGAGGCTTTTGCGTCAACGAAGGACATCAGCGGACATATCGGAATCGCTCATACTCGTTGGGCCACCCACGGTGAGCCAAACACTGTGAACGCCCATCCGCACCGTTCGCAATCGGGCAACATCGCCCTCATCCACAACGGCATCATCGAAAACTACATGAGTCTGCGCAAGGAGTTGGAGAAACGCGGCTTTACTTTCCAGTCGTCAACCGACACCGAGGTGTTGACTAACCTCATCGAGGATGTGCAGCAAAGCGAACACGTCGACCTCTTCGAGGCGGTCCGTATCGCCTTGAATCATGTGGTTGGTGCTTACGCTATCGTCATTTTGGAAAAGGGTCACCCCGACCAGCTGATTGCCGCCCGTAAGGGTAGCCCGATGGTGATTGGTATTGGCGACGGTGAGTATTTTATCGCTTCCGATGCTACGCCTATCGTGGGTCGCACCCAGAAGGTGGTTTATCTTGAAGATGAACAGGTGGTTCGCATTAAGCTGAATGAGGAAATGCACATCAAGACCATTCAGGATGTGGAGGCTATTCCCTACGTACAGGAGCTGAAGATGAACCTCGACAGCATTGAAAAGGCCGGCTTTGACCACTTCATGATGAAGGAAATCTATGAGCAGCCCACCATTGTGCGCGACACCATGCGTGGCCGTTTGCATCCCGAAGCCAATACGGTCCGTTTGGGCGGCATCGTCAATTATGAGAAACAGTTGCTCTATGCCGATAATATTGTATTCGTAGCCTGCGGTACCTCATGGCACGCAAGTTTAGTGGGTAGTTACCTGATTGAGAATCTGGCCAAGATTCCCGTCAAGGTGGAGTATGCTTCCGAGTTCCGCTACCGCAATCCTGTTATTACGCCTCACGATGTAGTGATTGCCGTTTCACAGTCGGGTGAGACTGCCGACACGCTGGCTGCCATCCAGTTGGCCAAAGAAAAGGGTGCTGTGGTGCTGGGTATCTGTAACGTCATTGGTTCCTCCATTTCGAGAGTTACCGATGCGGGTATCTATACCCATGCGGGTCCTGAAATCGGTGTGGCTTCCACCAAAGCCTTTACCTCGCAAGTAACGGTGATGGTGATGCTGGCCTTGCGTCTCGCCGAGCTGAAAGGCTCACTGAAGGACGAGGAACGCGCCGCCTTTATTCAGGAACTGGACCGTATCCCCGAAAAGATGCAGTGGACTCTCGACCACAGCGGTCATGTGAAGGACATCGCTGCCAAGTACAAGGATGTGCGCAACATGTTGTATCTCGGCCGTTTGCAGAACTATCCCGTTGCCCTTGAAGGTGCCTTGAAGCTGAAGGAAATCTCCTACATTCACGCTGAAGGCTATCCCGCTGCTGAAATGAAACACGGCCCCATCGCCTTGATTGACAAGGATATGCCTGTAGTCTTCATCGCCACCAACCACAGCACTTACGAGAAAGTCATCAGCAACATCCAGGAGGTGAAAGCCCGCGACGGCAAAATCATCGCCATCATCAGTGAGAAGGACGTGATTGCCCGCAAGATGGCCGACTACGTCATCGAAATCCCTGAGACTGAGTGCCTTTACTCGCCGCTGTTGGCCACTATCCCGCTGCAAATCCTGGCTTATCACATCGCCGTGATGCGCGGCTGCAATGTTGACCAACCGCGTAATTTGGCTAAGTCGGTTACGGTAGAATAAGCCTTCCCTTATTTTCACAACCCATTTTGTCGGAAAGTCGGTTTTTACACCAGCTTTCCGACAAATTTTTATAATCAAATTTTCGTAAACTCGATTATTTTGGGGAGAAAACGGCGTAGGAAATAAAATACCTTGTCCAAATCGTGTAAATTTTGTGAGATTTGGCTGTACAATATCGGATAGTTCGTCCAAATCGTGTAAATTTTGTGAGATTTGGCTATAGTATTTCGCGAATAGTCGTATCTTTGCAGCCGAAATCCTAAGTTACAAACCTACATGAGAAACCATAGAATCATCGGGCGACAATACGAACAACAGCTTTTCGAGTCAATCTGCGAGGAACGGGAAGCCAAGATGGTGGCTGTGTATGGCCGTCGTCGAGTGGGGAAGACTTTCCTCATCAAGGAGTTTTTCCACAACGAGTTTGACTTTATGTTTACGGGCAGCTACGAAGCTCCAACACCCGTGCAACTTGCATTGTTCCATCAAGAACTACAAAAACACATGGAACAAGAATCGCCGATACCCCAAAACTGGTTTGAAGCTTTCAACCAATTGAGTGTCTATTTAGGCCGTTTGTCAAAGGAGCGCATTGTCCTCTTTTTCGACGAACTACCGTGGATGGACACGCCTAAGTCGAACTTTCTGCCGGCGTTCAGTTATTTTTGGAACAACTGGGCCTCCACCCGCGACGGGCTGAAACTTTTCATCTGCGGCAGTTCCACTTCGTGGATGATGGATAAAATCATTGGAGCCAAAGGAGGGCTTTACAACCGTTGCTCGCACACCATATACTTATCGCCGTTTACCTTAAACGAGGTGGAACAACAACTCCAGCACAGAGGCATCGTTTGGACACGCTACCAAATCGCGGAGGCCTACATGATTTTCGGGGGCATACCTTATTATATCGACATGCTTGACAAAAGCCAGCCTTTCGCGCAAAACATCGATAACCTCTTTTTCCGACAAGGCGCACCCTTGCGCACGGAATACGAGTTCCTGTTCCGCTCGCTTTTCAAGGATGCCACATTGCATCGGCAAATCATTGAAGTTCTGTCAAGTAGCGGGAAAGGTCTGACCCTTCAGGAAATCAAAGACGCGTTGAGTCTGCCTTCGGGCGGAACGATAACCAAAGTGTTAAAAGACTTGCAGTTGTGCGACTTTATCCGTGCTTACAAATCCATCGGGAAGCAAACGAAAGGCATGATGTATCAACTGACCGACCTTTTCACGCTGTTCCATCTCCGGTTTTTGGTGAAACAAACGGGACAAGATCAACATTATTGGACTAACCTCGACGAAGCCACGCACGACGCTTGGGCTGGCTATGCTTTCGAAATGGTCTGTCTGCACCATCTTCCACAAATCAAGAAGAAATTAGGCATTACCGGAGTTTTGACCAATGCCTACAGTTGGTCGACCAAGCCTTTGAAAGACAAGGACGGTGGTGAATGGAAAGGAGCGCAAATCGACCTCCTTTTGGATCGTGCCGACCAAGTCATCAACGTTTGCGAGATGAAATACAGCAAGCATCCTTATGCCATCAGCGAGGCTTACGACAAACGGCTGCAGGAGCGACTGTTTACCTTCAAACACCATACCAAATGCAAGTCGGCACTGCATATCACCTTCGTCACCACTTTCGGTTTAGCCAAAAACATGTATAGCAACCACGTGCAGTCGGAAGTGCTACTTGATGACCTTTTTGAGTGATTTGGGGTGTTTGACGCCACACCTTTCAAAAGATTCAATGATGACTCAAGCCTTTTGCTTCAATGAGAAATACTACCCAAACTATTGAGCCCACACAGAGCCGTCGCAGCACCCCCTTACCCAAGCCTTTCCCAAGTCATTCAGTCCTCTTTAGGCTTGGCTACTACTTGGGATATACTTGGCTACCCCTTGGGTAACCCTTGGGTACCCCTTGGCTAACCCTTGGCATGTAGTTCGCTGAATTTGGTTGTCAGTTTTGTGTCTTGCGACTGATCCAAGTTGACGGGTTGATAATTTAGGACTGTTTTAAGTTGTCAGTCGCATTAATAGCGGCTGGATTTAGTTTACTCTGAAAGCAGAGCCAGAGCTTTGGTTTGCCTCAGTCCGTTGGGGTTCGATGCCCCAATGGACTGAAGACTAGCCGCTTGTCAGCCCCATCGCCGTCGCCGTCGCTTCGGTTTGTCGCTGCAAAGGTACGCTTTTCCGTTCATGGCGCAACTTTTTGCTAGTCCTGTGTTGATTATGGATGCAAAGATAGGGATTTTTTTCAAATCGATTTTTTCGATAAAGAAATAATAATTTGAGAAATTTTCTCGTTTTTTGTTGTCGTATATTCAAATTCTGTGTATTTTTGCAAAAAAAATGAGAAATGTTAGTAAATTTCACGGTCAAGAACTATCGGTCTTTCAAGCAAGAACGCACTTTCAGCATGGAGGCGGGTTCAATAAAAGAGCACAAAGAGTCGGTAATCAACAAAGGTAAATTAAGTCTGCTTCCGCTGGCAGTGTTTTATGGAGCGAACTCCGGTGGTAAGAGTAATTTGATTCAAGCTATATCCACAATGAGGTATATGGTCAGGCGCTCTGTGCAACTGAATGAAGGTGATGAGTTACCATACGATCCTTTTGCTTTGGATAAGGTTTCGGATTCGCAGCCAACATTGTTTGAGATACAATTCATCAAAGATGAAGTGCTCTATCGCTATGGTTTCGAATACACCAGAAAGGAGATTGTCTCGGAATGGTTGTATGAAAAACAGTTTGGAGAGAAGGAGTATGAGCTCTTTGTGCGTTCGCGAGATCTGATAGATGTTTCGCCCAAAAGATTTCCCGAGGGAGAGGGAAAGGAGGATTTGACCAATTCGAATCGCCTCTTTCTTTCACTTGTTGCACAGCTAAAGGGTGAGAAGTCCAATTCCGTGATGGGTTGGTTTAGGCAGTGTAACGTCCTTTCTGGAATTGACAGTGAAGGTTATGAGGCTTTTACGCTCAAAATGTTTTTGGAACATTTAAACGGAGTGGATGAAGCACAAGAGTTTTTCAAAACAATGCAGTTGGGTTTCACTCGCTTTTCGGTCAAAAAAGTTGATATTCCTAAAGATGCTTTGAACAGTGCTCCAGAGTCGATAAAATCACAAATAGAAAAGGATTTGACGACAGGGAATTTCGTTGAGCCTATAACTACCCACAATGTATATGACGAAAATGGATTTGTTGTGGGCGAGCGCAATTTCCACAAGAACCAGATGGAGTCGGAGGGAACCAAGAAGGTGATTGAAATGTCGGGGCCGATTTTTGACACACTCAACGAAGGCAAGACGCTGATTGTAGATGAATTGGATGCCAAACTTCACCCGTTGCTGACGCGGAATATCGTTCTGCTGTTTATGGATCCTGAAAAGAACCAGCATGGAGCGCAGCTTATTTTCGCCACGCACGACACCAATTTGTTGGATTTGGAAATAATTCGCCGTGACCAGATTTGGTTTGCCGAAAAAGACAAGGTGGAGGCGACAGACCTTTATTCGCTTGTGGAGTTTAAGGATGAAGACGGAAAGAAAGTCCGTAATGACCGAGACATCAAGCGTGATTACATTCGCGGACGCTACGGAGCCATACCGTTCATTGGAAAATAGGAGGAGTGGTTATGGGGTATTCGAGAAAAGAAGAGATTGCTAAACTGAAGCGGGAACGCAAGGAAGCCAAAGCCGCAAAAAAGCGCAAGGAAAATGTACGAGAAAAACTTGTGCGTTTTCTGATAGTGTGTGAGGGGACAAAAACGGAGCCCCACTATTTTGAGGCTTTGATTAAGAACTATATCTCGACTGTCCGTGAAGTGACTATTGAAGGGGAAGGAAAAGCCACTGTGGCTTTGGTGGACGAGACAATGGAAATCAAGAAAGACTTGGAACGGAAAAATGCCATGACCTTTGACCGTGTGTGGGTAGTATTCGACAAGGATGACTTTGATGATTTCAACGAAGCCATTGAAAAAGCTCGCAGATTGGGCTTTCAGAGTGCTTGGACAAACGAGGCTTTTGAGTTATGGTATTATTTGCATTTTGAGTATTTGGATACTGGCATTGGACGCGCAGAATATATCCACAAACTTCAGGAAGCCTTTAGGAACAGAATGGGAGACGAAGGCTTTAAGTATAAGAAAGGGAATCCAGATATTTACAAGTTGCTGCAACAGTATGGCAGGGAGGACTTGGCCAAACGCTTTGCCCAACAACTGCGCAGTTTATATACAGGAACCGATTATGCCTCTCATAAGCCCTGCACAATGGTGGACAAGTTGGTGGAGGAATTGGAGAAACCAGAATTATTGTTGAAAAAGAAATGATAAAGGAGGATAGAAAATATGTGGTCAGATAATATTGCTGAAAGAGATTATCTTGGATTTGATGTTCATGCTAGTTTAATAAAGGGTCTAAAATGCTGCCTATTACGATAGGGGTGTTTGGTGATTGGGGAACGATGAGGGATGCACCCCAAAAACAACCTTACAAATGTCCATTAAAAAAACACCAATAAGAAGCTGTTTAAAAATGGATAACACGGGTCATTTTTTCGCTTCACTCGAGTCAAAACATCGAATGACTCGAGTCATTCGATGTTTTGACTCGAGTGCCCGTTTTTAGGGAGTCTAAAAAACAGGAAGTAAATGATGGAAAAAAGATGATGATAATATCATCCGGCCAGAACGGCAGTTCAAGGGCATTTAACCGCACCTAACCCGTTCCTCATCCGGTCAAACCACCCTCTGGCCGAAAGAGCTCCGAAAGAGCTCCGAAAGAGGGCCGAATTGTAGTTCGCTGATTTTGGTTCCCAAACTGATAGATTTTTCCCGTTATTCCTCTCTTTGATGTTGAATGGGTCGAGCAAAAGGCCCTTAGTTAACGCAAAACATTAACCTAACAACATCATTACAATGAAAAAGTCTCTTTTAACCCTCATCGCTATCGCTCTGGTAAGCGTGGCAAACGCGCAAGGCGTACAGAACCCTGAAGCCAACCATGTCCTCAACCGGTTTCTCAACTATGTTAAAATTGAGAGCCAATCCATTGACGATCCAGATCCCGAATCGTTTCCCATGACGGAAGGCCAGAAGGAGATGGCCAACTTGATCTTCAATGAGTTGAAAACCATTGACAAGGACGGTGTCTTGGATATTAAGATGTCGCCCTGTTACTATGTTTATGCGAAAGTGCCATCGAACATTGAAAAAGAAGTGCCCTCGGTCATGTTTATGGCACACATGGATGTCACTCCTGAAACCAACGCCAACGGCATTCGTCCACAAGTACACCATAACTATAACGGTGGCGACATTGCCTTGGGCAACGGACTGGTATTAAGCCCGAACAATCCAGAAGGAGGTCATCTGAAAGATGTCATTGGAAAGACCATCATCACCACTGACGGTAATACGTTGCTCGGTTCCGATTGCAAAGCGGGTTGCACTATCTTGGTGACACTCATCGAACAAATGGTCAACAATCCGAGTTTCAAGCATGGTGATGTATACTTCACATTCACACAGAACGAGGAAGTGGACAAAGACGTCATGGGCATGGATTTGAGCTATTATGATCGTACTCCCGATATCTTGATAGATGTTGACGGCTCATACACTTACCAGTTTAGTATCGCCAACTTCACGGCAGAAGGACGCACCTACTTGTTCAAAGGCAACCAAGCCCACCCATCACGGGCAAAAGCTATGAAATACGCAGATGCCCGCACCGCTATGGCCTACTTCATTGGCCAATTGCCGCCTGAGATTCACCCTTCATATTCCGAAGGACATCAGGGTTATGTGCATTGCTACAGCATGGAAGTACTGCCTAATGGGCATGATGTGCGTATTCGTGTCCGTATCCGCTATTTTGACAAGGCTGATGGCGAACGTTTCAAAGCCGATCTTGACGAGGCCTATCGTAGAACACTTCAAGCCTATCCTTTTGTTGAAATTGACCTTGAAAACGATGAACTTCAATACGAAAACATTGCCTACACCATGCATCCACAAGCTGTTGGTGTAATCCAACGCGCAGCAGAAAAAACCGGAATACCCATGAGAGGCTTTGAACTGCGTGCAGGCACTACATCAGCATCGATGGTTGCCAAAGGTTTACCAGGTGGTCCTTGTCTCTATGGAGCACAGCAGGCATCACATAGTGTTTACGAGTGGTGCTGCCTCGAAGAAATCATGGAAATCATTCAATTGACATCCAATATCGTGACGGAAGTGAGCAATCTGGAATAATTAAAACAGTGCGTGAAAATCCTCCTGGATAGATATCGGGAGGATTTTTTTGTACATTTGCAAATTGTAAATAAGTATAGCCATGGAAATTGATAATAAATACAAGTATTTTGCTTTCATCAGCTATAAGCGAGAGGATGAAAAATGGGCTAAGTGGCTTCAGCACAAACTGGAGCATTTCAAACTGCCATACAATTTGAATGGGCGTACCGATTTACCCAAGGAGATACGTCCTGTTTTCAGGGACCAATCGGAATTAGCAGGTGGCGTATTGGCGGAAGAGATTCAGAATGCGCTTGAGAACTCCAAATATTTGATTGTGATTTGTTCGCCCCGAGCTGCCCAATCGCAATGGGTGGGCAAGGAGGTACAGTCGTTTATCAGCATGGGGCGGATCGACAGAATCATTCCATTCATAGTGGGAGGTACAGTTCGTGCCCAAAACTCGGAGGATGAATGTTTCCCGTTTGCACTGTTGAATCTACCGCCAAATCAGGAGTTGCTCGGCATCAACATTGACGAGATGGGTCGGGATGCTGCTGCTGTGAAGGTGGTGGCGAGGATGTTCGGTTTGAAGTTTGATACGCTTTGGCAGAGGCATGAGAGGGAACAGAAGAAAAGAAAGAATTGGGTTGTCGCTGCTTGTGTTGCGGGCTTTCTTGCAATGGTAGGAATTGCTGGCTGGATTTGGAAGCAAAATATTGAAATCAAACACCAGAATAAAGAAATAAAGGAAAAGGATTGGAAGATGATGGAGAACCAAGCAAGGTTTGTGGCAGAGAAGGCTAACAATCTGGTGGATGAAGGCGATTCTTATACCGCTCAGAGGCTTTTGTTGGAGGTGCTGCCAACAAAAGAACACCCTGAAAGGCCATATACTGTTGAAGCAGAAGCTGCCTTTAGAAAAGCTTGTAATAATAATACTTCAATATTTAGAGGACATACATATGTTGTTGGTTCTATTGCATTTAGTCCGGACGATAGCAAAATCGTCTCAACAGGATGGGATTGCTCTTCTTATGTTTGGGATGTTGGTACAGGCATGGGAGTAAAACTTGGTGAAGAAACAGGAACACATGCAAGTGGTGAATCATGTTTCAGTCCTGATGGAAAACATATCTTGACTGTAGGTTTTGAAGTAAAGATTTTTGATGCGCAAACTTTGCAAAAAATTAAAACGTTAGATATGGATGCCTATCTAATTGAATCAGCGGCTTATAGCCCAGACGGCAAAAGAATTTTTGTATCCACAGATAGCGATATTCAGGTTTTTGATGCCATAACATTTCGCCCATTATCCACTTTAGGCTTTAAAAACGATAGACTGACTATTCATTCATTTAGTCCTGATGGGAAAAGGTTATGTTGCTTTGAAAACTATGGTGAAAGTGGAGCGTGCATTATAGATATCGGGACAGGAGAGAAACTTGTCACAATTGACGAAGATGATATAAATGCTATGACATTTAATCCCACTGGAGAAATAGTTGCTACTGCATCTTGGAACGGAACTGTAAAACTTTGGGATTCTAGAATAGGTGAATTAATCCGAACTATAAAAGTTGGAAATGCCGTAGTCAACGATGTCGTATTTAGTCCAAATGGAGATTTCATTGCAACGGCCTCTTGGGACGAGATGGTTAGGCTTTGGAGAAATAATAAACGTAATGACGAGCCAATAAAAGAATACAAGGGACATGATGGGAGAGTGTTGTCTCTTTCTTTTAATTCAGACGGAAGTTTGTTGGCCTCGTCTTCATGGGATAAAACAATTCGTATTTGGGATATATTTGGATTCCGGCCAATGATTTCAGAAACGGAGGCTCGTTATGACAGAAAAGTCTATTATAGTCCAGACGGGAAAAAAGAGGCTATTGTTTCATGGGGAAAACCGGTCAAAGTGATTTCGATGGAGACCGGTGTTGTTTTATATGAATTGCCCGAAGACACATGGCAAGTGCATACTGTGGATTTTAGTCCAGACGGCAAGACAATTGCTACGGCCTCACAAGACCATAGCGTTCGTATATGGAATGCAAATGATGGCAGAGAATTGATGAGTTTTTCTCATGGAGGTATTGTATATGCAGCCGTATTCAGTCCGAATGGTAAATATATTGCTTCGGGGACTGATATTCCTGATAGGAAGATTCGTATTTGGGATGTTCAAAACGATTCCTTATATACTACGTTTGATTTAAACGAAAGCATATACACTCTAGCATATAGCCCTGATGGGCATTATTTGGCGTGCGTCTTGGCTGACGAAACGTTGCATGTATATGAAACGACGAGTTGGATTGATCTTGTCAATTATGACATCTCTTATAGTGTACATGACAAGTCTGCTGTTGTTTTCAAAGAATCGAGCATTGTTGTAACAACAAATGGATATCAGTTAACTTACGACTTTCCGCCCCTCCAAGAACTCGTTGAACAAACACGTGATCGATTTAAGAATGACACTCTCACAAAAGAGGAACGAAGATTATATTATTTGGAGTAAAAAGCCTATGGATTTAGTTGTTTCGTAATCAATTCAAAAAACAAATAATAACCTAATAATTGAGAAAACATGAAAAACAAGGATTATGTGGTCGGTATAGGCGAGGCTTTGATAGATTGCTTCCCTAACTCTGATAAAGAAAACAAATATGAAACAAGGAAACTCGGTGGAGCGCCAACGATTTTCGCATACCATGCTGCGCAGTCTGGATGGAAAGGAATGATTATCAGCGCTATTGGAGATGATTCTAATGGGAAAGAAATAAAAAGAAAGATAAAAAAGAAGCAAGGTCTTGGGGCATGTTTGGAGACAATTAAAGGCAAACGCGAACATCCATCTGTTGTTGCCGTTAAATATAAAGGGAATGATAAGAATAATCCAAGTTATTCTATAGACAAGGAATCCGCGTGGTCCGAAATACCTTGCACTGACAAGCTTATTAAGATTGCGAATAAAACTAAAGCCGTGTATTTTGGTACACTTGCTAGTTATTGTGGAATGGTCTCCAAAAATACGATTGATAGTTTCTTGGAGGTCGTTCGTAAGGATGATGATTGCCTGAGAATTTTTGATGTAAACTTGCGTACTAATACTGAACCAAACAAAGAGGATCTATTCACCAATAGTTTAATTATTGAATATATTGAGAAATGTAACGTATTGAAGGTTAATCGATATGAGTTGAAATACATTTGCAAATTGTTCTTCCAAGAAAGAGATGAAAGTGAAAGGAAAAAGTGCCTGGAGATAATGAACAAATTCGATAATATTAAGATTTTAATACTGACCATGGGCGAAGACGGAAGCTCGATATTATGGAGAGATGAGAAACATGATGATAAATATGCCTTTTCATCGCTTGGTATGCCTCTGAATGTTGAAAACAATGTCGGTGCAGGTGACGCTTTAGCCGGGGCTTTCATTGGGGAAATCTTACGTGGTAAAACTCCAGATCAAGCTCATCTTCTGGCAGTACAACGTTCTGCTATCGTTTGCGAGAAGGGTGATAGTATGCCTCCAATTAGTAGACACGATGTCTTTATCAGTTATGCGAGTGAAGACAAGCTAATTGTAAACAATTATTTTTGCAATGGTTTTATAGAAAAAGGGATATCATTTTGGATTGATAAGAAAGGATTGCGATTTGGCGACGTTTTCGCTGAAGAGATAGATAATGCCATAAGAGATTGTGAGGCTTTTATTTTCTTTTACTCGAAAAACGCAAAAAAATCGGAATGGGTTCACAAAGAAATCGAAAAAGCTCGCAAATACAGGAGACCAATCATTCCAATTTTGCTAGATAATTTGGATGATGAACCATACGAAAAGGATAATCCTCTATATAATGAGTCCGTGGCTAAATTATTGAAAGATATTCATCATCTTGATTATTCATTGTCAAGACTAATCGATTCTATTGAAGAACGCTTAAATCCTCAATCTGTATAAGAAATCGATAAACAGACTCTTGTAGTTCAATCATCGTTTCTTGATAGTGAATCCCAACTTTTGCACCAGTTTCAGAGTATTCTGAGCCATTAGGCGGTCGTATTCCTTTTCGCTGTCTTTCAATGAACAATATGGAATGATGTCAGGGTGCTGTTTGAGGCTGTCGTTTCGCTCTGGACCGTATGTCCATCCTTCCTTCATGCGTTGTTTGGCCCACACATCGTGGAGATTCTCTGCTATGGCTTCCCAAAGCTCGTTGACGTCGTCGTTTATGGAGATGTCGTCAACATTGATAGGTTCTGGGTTATACTCTGTCACAGAACGTAACACGCGCACCATATAGTTCAACGAGTCTTTCCATGCATTTTGGAAATGTGCGCTTGGGATTACTTCGCCTTTTTCGTGCTCTGGGTCGTAAATAGATACGGTTCCTGTCTTTGCGTCTATAGAGGTGACGACTACTGCATGGTTCACACCTTCATCAATCATGGGCTTCTCAGCATAGAGCTTTTGGGTGTTGACTGCCACGATGATGTCGTTGTCAAGCGCGAGACAATACTTGATGTCGTCGATGGTGGAGTTGTATTTCCTTGTAATCGGAAGGTTGTGTTTTATCAACAACTGTCCAATGGCATGGAGAGGCGTTCTTTCGTTCTTAAACCATTGGTTTTCTCGTGACGAAGATACAAGGTCTTCAGGGTTGAATTCAATGTTACGACGTTTGAGAATGAAGGCTTCACATGTCACAATGCATTGTTTTCCGTTGTCTTTGGCGGTTTGCTGTTCTTCTGATACTTTCATTTCTGTATTATTTATAAGGTTTTTAAAAGATGTCTCTGGTTCCATTTTATCATGGCTTTTTGTCATAAAGAGTGTTTCATTTCTTGTTTTCTATCAGTTGATGGCTTTTTTTGTGGGAAAAGACAAAAACTTTTATTCTATCAAGAAATTGTCGTTTGTAAACTGATTTTCCATATCTTTGCAACACAAACATAAACGAAGATATGAACGCAAGAGAAAAACAGCTCATAGAAGGTATCATTCATCATGAAACTGAAAAGGAAAAAAAGATTCGCGACCGATGCCTTCGGCTACTTTTACGCGGCGAAATCGAAGAAGTAATAGACGACAAGCATATCATCCGATGCGAGAATAATCCCTATTTTGTAGCAATACAGAATGCAGTCAGAGATTGCTTTTTGGGGGATTTATACAAAGGCAGATTCACTGAGATTTATAATGTATTTGCTTCGCTTTTTATCGCAGAACAAGTACTGGTGAACACTAATCCTAAAAAATTGCGTGAAATTGACAACTTGGAGAAATACCTTTACAGTACCGTTTGGAATTTCTGTAACAAAAACAGAAAAAAGATTTGTGAGGAACTTGGTATTGAATTAGGATACTTTTATGAAGCATACGATGATAATTCAAAAGTCGACGATGAAGATAATAATAAACTATCAGATGAATTCGTTAAAGAATCTGACACTGCGGGTTGGGCGAGTTCGTTCGTTGGTTCTTTGATTGACAAGATTAGCAATACGTATTATCGCGAACTCATCTATGCCATCTTTATAGAAGATGTGCCTGTGGATACAATGGCTGAAGAAAAAGGGAAAACTGTTGACGATATCTATCGGGATTTCAATCGCGCCTGGAACAAATTGCTTCAAGTGGCTTTGCCCGAGATTAGAATCCGTTGCAAAAGCCTGTTCAAAAAATATGAATCTGAATTAAGTGACGAACAAGCTTGCTTGTTAAATGAATTCTTCTTCAACGGCAAAGATTTTTCAACCATAGCTCATTCTTTAGGGATGAAACAAGATAATTTGGAGAACGCGGTCGTAAAAGCACACAAAGTGTTGGTGAAAATCGCTAAACGTGAGGCCGAACTTGATGAAAAAGAGAAACGAAAAGAAGCACGTGAACAGCGTCGTATCGAAAAAGAAGAAGCTGATAGAAAAAAGAAACAAAAGCGTGTCATGAATGAAAGGAATAACCAGTTTTCCAACTCGGAAGTGATAGAAAACTCCTAATCAGAGACTCTAACAAAATAATCTAATAAAAATTCTAGGAATAATAACAGAGCACTATGAAAATCACAAATGATATAATGGAACGCTTTCTGCAAGGTCAAACCTCTGTAGAAGAAACAGCAGAGATAATGATGGCTATTGCCGTCAATCCAGAACTTGAAGAGTTGGTGGTCAACCATCGACGCATGGCTTATACCCAAGAACAAATGGAGGACTATGGAAGTTTCATTCCCATTGGCAGCATGGCTGCTGATGATGGACAAAACCTATGTGACTTTCAATGCGAAACATATATATTGAAAGCATTTGGGAAAGAAATAGAAGAAAGCACTTTGGCTAAAGAATCGCGACAGAATTATTGGCTGCGTGGAGAAGGTACACCTCTTTATAATATGGGCAAACTGTTGGAAAGAAATGACTTCCTTGTTCATCGACGTTTTAATGCAACTCTTGACGAATTAGAAGAAGCCCTAAAAGAACACAAGGTTATTGTCGTAGTCAATGGAGATACGCTTATTGGCAAAGAGATAGACATTTTTTCTGAAGACTTTAGCTTTGAAGACAATCCCAATCATGCAGTAGTAGTGCTTTCTGTCAACAAAGAAACTGACAAGGTTACCATATACAACCCTGCAGTTCAGGAAGAGGCTACTGTTTATGACTTGGATAAGTTTGAAAATGCTTGGGAAGAGTCTCGTCATTACATGGTCACTGCACGAATCAAACAATTTCCTCAGGAGTACAAACCACAACCGGTTGATGTCAGCAAAATCAATCTCAATGATGATCTGGAGGAACTTATTGATGTGATAGCCGAGGACTTGCATGATGTTTGGGCGAGAGACAAAATGAATGCAGGTTATACTTATGCTCCGCTCGACAGCAATGGTCATGAAGAGAAAGGACATAACCACTATCTCGTGCCTTATTTCATGCTACAAGATAAAGATAAGGAGCCAGACCAGAAAAATGCAAGACAAACTCTCAAACTGCTGAAACGATTGGGCTATCGATTAGTGAACATCAACAGCATGTACCGTTGCCCTGAATGTGGCGAAGTCATCGAGCCAAACAACCATTTCTGCCCCAACTGCGGACGGGAATTGTCTTGGAAGGATTTTAGATAGAAATAACAATGGTAATCTGTTTATTCTTTATCATGTTTCCCGTCCATAGTATACTTTTGGATTAGCATGTTGCTATTATTAGTTGTAATCTGTTTTGGAAGGTTGATTCCAATCCTTTTAAGGAATTTGCGGACTTTTTTTGACGACACATAATATCCATTCTCGTTCGGTTTAGGGTTTGCTACAAAATAAACATATAAGTCGTTTTTTAGTTTTGTTTGTTTGTCTATGTCATAAAAAGGGAATGTGGACCATTCATCAGGGTCGTTTACAGTATCAACCAAAAAAGTTGAGGTTCCAAGGACAACAAAAGGATTCTTGTCATTGTTAAAAGAGCCATATTGCTGATTTAAATTGAACTCTTCGCAATATATACTGTCCAGGTAGACATTTTGTGTTTTCAAAATCTCCTTGTACTTTTCGAATGTCCCGCTAACGCCTCGGTTTCCTCTATTATTACTAGTAGTGAATACAATAACGTTTGTGTCTTGAACAATATCAGCTAAGTCCTTGGGCGTTATCAGATTGTCGTTATCAAAATACTTTTTGAAATAATCATCTTTTTTTAATACAATTTTAAGGTCATTACTACCAATTTTAACTCCGATAACATATCCAATATCATTTATGAATTTATTTCTGGTCGATGAGTCGGAGATGAAATCGTCATCCGTTGCTTCCATTGCAGAAAAAACGACTAAATCAAATTGACGTAGTTTACCATTGCCAATGTTTCGTTTGACGTCAATTTCCTTGGAAATAATTGGTAATGCGGCCCCAGTTGAGATAGGTAAATATACCCATTTTTTGCTTGTTGAAATAGGAATGTTTTTCTCCTCAAGGAATCCTTTTACCGAACCTCCACCAACAAGTAATAGAACTGGTTTTTGGAATATGTAAAAACAGAAACAAACACCAATAACAATTATAATGGTCATGATTATCCCAATATGGTTTTTCTTTATGGGATGTATGGGTTGTGTGGGATGGGGAGAGTGCAAAAAAACAAGTAGTTTATCATTATAAAAATGCTTAAAATCATCATCTGTACCGTATTTAATTGGGTTGAAATCTTTTAACCAATTTAAGTTGGTTGGTAGCTCGGACGGCCATTCAAACCCTGATAAAACAACGGGTATTATGTTTTTATTAAGCTGTTTGGCATATTCAATTTCTTTGATTAACCAGTCTGTTTCATTAGAACTACTTGAAAGGATGGGATTATACACAGTTTCAGCTATGGAAGTTGAAATTGTCCATATATTAGAAGTGTTTAAAGGTGATGAAGAAAAAACATCGCCATTGAGAACCACGATAAAGTCATCGCATGCTTCGATGGCCTTAAGTATGCCTGTGTGAAATTCGCCCGCTTTCAAGATAGTTTTATCGATGAGAACATTATATCCGTCTTTCTTAAGCCTGTCAGTTAGATGGTTGGCTACCGTATAGCCACCAATATGTCGATAACTAATAAAAATGCCACTCATTTTGTAATGATGTTTGTTGTTGGGGGCAAAAATACAATAATTCTTGAATTGTCAATGCTTGTTTTTTTGTAATTATCTCAAAAAACGCGATTTGCTGGTAGATTTCTATATCAGAGAAGCTCTTTTTGTGTTGAAAGCTAATAATAAACTAGTTGGAATAATATCTAAAGCAATTCATTATGAGCACGTTTGTATTTATCTTGGCACTCGTCGTAGCGTATTATTGGGGTTTAGGTCCCGCATATTGGGTGTGGTTCATCGGCGAGATTTTGACACTCTTCATTAATGGTCAGAGGAATGCCGACACCGAACACCAATCCTCTTCAAATTCTCAGTCCCAAAGCACAGGCGGATATCAATCCAATGGCACAAAAGAACATAAACAAAATATTGCCAAAGAAAATATTAACCATTGGTATTCTGTGTTGGGTATTGCTTCCGATGCCAGCGACTTGGAAGTAAAGAAGGCTTACCGTAAATTGGCGATGGAATGTCATCCCGACCATTATGCCAATTCAAGTGAGGAAGTCCGCAAACACGCCAATGAAAGATTTCGTGAGGTGAATAGGGCGTATGAGGCCGTGAAGGAATTGAGACAGATGAAGTGATAGGAATCATGAGCTTAATCGCTCATCTTAAATGAGAAGCTTTAATAATGGATGTGAACAAATATAATACTATCTCATCAAATACAAACAGTTTTATTAACCATTTAAAATCAATCAAAATGAAAAAGCTCATTCTTTTACTGGCTTGTCTGGCAGTGTTGACGGCCTTCGTGCCCAATGTTCGCAACAACGAAAACGGTAGAAACAGCGGTCGTGGATTCAATTACCATGCCGTAGTAAGAAACTCAGAAGGTGTCTTGCTTGCCGACACCTTATTAGAATTGCGTGTTTCCCTATATCCAGAGCAATACGCAAGTGATCCCACATGGGTTGAAACCCATTCTGTACGTACAGATTTCACTGGTAGTTTTGGCATTAGAGTTGGCAAAGGAGTACGCGACAATAGTAGTAGCGTTGAATCGTATTCCGATGTGGATTTTGAGGCCGCTTATTATTGGATTAAAATCGAATTACGTGAAGGTAACAACTACCATGTTGTGAGCGACACGGAACTTCCTGTTTCAATTTACACTGAAGTCGCGTATAACGCTGTCCTTTTCCCGGCTGGAATGATTGTTCCTTTTGCAGGAGAGGTTGACAATATTCCAACGGGTTGGATGTTGTGCGACGGACGTGAACTTAGCCGTTCTGCCTACAACAAACTTTTTACCGCAATTGGTGTTTGTTGGGGTGTTGGTAATGGTTCCACGACTTTCAATATCCCCGATTTGAGAGGTATGTTCCTTCGCGGTGTATCATACGATTCAGGAAACGATCCTAATGCCGAAGAAAGAACCGTCTTAAATGATTATGGCGGAAATACCGCTAATCATGTCGGGAGTTATCAGGGCGATGCGATTAGAAACATTACGGGTGCTGTACACAACAATATTCAAGGACATGGAGATTGGGGTGGCTCTTCTGAGGGTGCCTTAGAATGGACTGACGCAAAAGGGGATGCGTCATGGGAAGACGACACATGGGGCTATTCTGGAATAACCTTCGATGCCTCTCGTGTTGTTCCTGTCGGTGGCGATAACCGCCCAAAAAATGTGTATGTCAACTATATTATCAAACTTTAATAATTATAAACCATTAAAAATCGGTCAACATGAAAAAGTTATTTCTCCTTATCGCATGTCTGGCGGTCATGACTGCCTATGCGCAAAACAGTGGCCTTGTATTCAATTACCAAGCCGTAGTAAGCAATTCGGAGGGTGTGTTGCTTCCTGACACCCTCGTTAGTCTGCGTGTTTCCTTGTATCCAGGGCAATATGCAAGTACACCCACTTGGGTTGAAACCCATTCTGTGCGCACTGACTTCACGGGCAGTTTTGGCATTACGATAGGACAAGGTGAACGAGATGCCAGCAGCCTTGTTGAAACAATTGATGACATCAATTTTGCAGCCATCTTTTATTGGATGAAAATCGAAATCCTTGAAAGCAATACTTATCATTTGGTAAGTTACTCACAAATTCCAATTGCTCCAGTTGCTAAATATGCGCTTAACGCAAAAGAACCTGCTGGAGTGATTAAAATGTTTGCTGGAAGTATTGACAAGATCCCAGAAGGTTACTTGTTGTGTAATGGTGCAGAAATCAGCCGAACAGATTATCCTGATTTGTTTGATGCCATTGGGGTGAATGCTGGGAATGGCGACGGCTCTACTACTTTTAACCTCCCAGATTTTAGAGGCATGTTCCCGCGAGGGGTATCGGGGGATTCAGGTAACGACCCGAATGCCAATGAAAGGTATAACGAATTTGGGGGAAACCAAGGAAATGATGTAATTACCTACCAAGATCATGCTATTCCGAATGTTCAAGGCACTGTTAGTGGGGTCGAAAGTCATGGTATGGTAGCAACCGGTCCATTTAGATTGACAGAAGAAAGAGGTATCGGCACAGGTAAATCTGATTGGGACAATTATATTGTTGAGTTTAATTTAGCCAATGTCTTCGACCAAAGAAATCTCAGCATCGAAGCTCGTCCAAAGAATGTGAGTGTTTACTTCATCATTAAATATTAAATACTAGTAGCTATGAAAAGATTCTTTTATATCCTATTGTTGACGCTTCTATGCGCAACCGCTTTCCCACAGACAATATGGACGGTTCGAGGGAAGCTGTCCGATTATCCAATGACAATCGACGAGAGTCGCTTGGAGAATTATATAATCAATCCCAATGCGTTGGTCACACGCGACATCATACAGGATTCGCTACTGCATTATGAAATCGGATACATTCCCGAACAGACAGTCCGATACCTTGAAGACGGAATTGGCTTTTATGTTCAGGCAGATTCACTACATTCAAATCAGGTCAATTACAGTTATGAGGTCGACCCTCAACCGTTAGGACGCTTCTATTTCAACACAGCCACAGGACGATTCAAATATTATCCTAATGTGGGTGATTTTGGAATTTTTAATGTGACATTTACTGCCACTGAAGGCTTGAACAGCCTCTCGCAAACGGTAGAGTTTAATATCATGCCTGTAGCCGTTCCCGAAAGCGTTGTCATTCAAAGCCAAGGAGAGATGCCTTCGGATCAAGACTATACTATCATTGCGGAAGCGCATACACCGATGTTCATAAATAATTTCCAAAGAGACACTGTCTATAGCTACAGTGTTTCGGGCAAGGAAATCATTTTCGACAACCATTTGCAAAACAAGGTATGGGGGTTGCCCGAACGTGAGGACATATACGAATTGAACATCTTTGCAGAGAAGCTAATCATTCGATCGGCGCTTAGGTTTCCGCATACCAATGTCAACATCTATGCAAAAGAACTCATTTTTGAGGATAATGGGGATGAAATCGCCTCTATCAATACGACGCCTTCCCCAATCGGATTACTGACCAACGAAGTAGGTATGGACGGTGAATGTGCAGGAAACATCACCCTCAATATCATGGATTTTAGAGCCAATTTGGCGATAAGGTTTATACTTAACGGAGCCCAAGGACAATGCGCCAACCGCAACGGCACGCCTGGCAATGGTGGTAACGGTGGCATCCTGACGGCACCTTTCAACATTGAGCGTTACGGCGATTTCGTGAGAGGTAGTGCAGGGGTAAAATATGATGTTGCAGGTCGGGAGTTGACCGAACATGGATCAGTTATCGGAGCGGGTCAAGCTGGCGAAAACGGACATTTTGAGTTGATTAACGAGACATATTCTTGGATTCATCCTTATTATGTTGCTGCGGTCATTCGACATATTAATGATTCCTATCTAAATAACTATTTCAAATACTCCAAAAACACTGCCAATGAATACTGTAGTTTTATTAACGAGTATAAGGCATCGGATGAATGGGAATCTCTTGACTCTACTTTGCAAGTTGAGTTGAACGATGAGTTGTTGGAACTGGAAAGCCTGCGTTACCGTCTTAATGAGAACCTTGATTACTATGGTAATCCACTCGGTTGGGTACCAGAGCTTTCTGTGGAATTCTATATGAGTGTGTTTAATAGTGAAATAGACCGAGCAATCCCTACCTTGTTTCTTTATTATTGGTTGCTGCATATTGATCAAAGTTTAGCAAATATGGCAGAGGCATGTCAATTCGCTGCCGAAGAAACTCAGAGAGAAATAGTTGCAACACAAGCTCAAATCAATTCGCTGAGAGAAGACATCCCTGTTTTAGAGGATAAAATCACTATTCTCCAAGGTCAAATTGAAGCAACCAAAAACAGGTTGGAACAGATACAAGCCGAATTATTGAGGAAAGCCCGACACAACGTGAAAAAGAAAAACCGCATTAACAAGGCTTTTGGTATCTTCAAGGCAGCACTTAATTGCGTACCTATGCTCGGGGGAGTGGCAAGCGGTGTGGCATCAACCATAGGAACTGTAGCTGGCTATGCCGCAAACTATTTTGATATTGCCGACACATATGGCACGGAAGAAGTTGTTTCTGGTGTAATTAATGCGGTGTCTGATTTCGATTTTGGTTCAGCATTGGATATTATCCATCAGGCTGTCAACAGCATCGACTTGGAACATCTTGGGACGACAGGGCACGAGCTTTCACAAAGTTATCATCAACTTGAATCCATCATTAGACCGGTATACAATAGCATTACCAATCTTCATCAAGTAATGGCTCAAAGTTCAGCACCTAACAGTCAAGTTCAAGCTGAGTTTGAAAGGCTTTGCTCGCAATCACCTGATTACCAAAATGTCATAGCTGAAATAGCAGCTCTTGAACAGGATTATCAGGAATTTGCAGCAATTCTTACACAAACATTCGTTGATATCGTTAACTTGACCAGTGAAGTAAGCAACGAGATGGTCTCGTTGGATGCCCTGCGAAGAGATGCTTTTGAAGGCAACAGCAAGCGCGACCTGCAAGCGATGCAGTGTGTTGAAAAGATGAGGCAACGCGCCATGAATCGTTTGGTGAAATACCATTACTACATGAGAAAGGCATACGAGTATAGATTGTTGAGACCTTATCAGGGTGAATTCAATCTGGAGAATATGTATAATCGTCTCGAAACTTTAATAGACCAGGGGCAAGTCATTTTTGATAACTCAACACCCGTCTCGCCAACGGCATATAGTGCGCTATCTGCATTGTTTAGGGAAGAAGTGTCTGGAATTATTGAAGAGGTTATTGAAGAATTAACATATAACGAGCCCGAACAGACTGCTACTATTCCTGTAGTCATTTCCAGTGAAGTACTTGACAAAATCAATTCGGGTGAAGATTATGTCTTTGATTTATACAATCTTGGAGTCTTCCCACCCTATGAAGAAAACATTAGAATCGTTGGGTTTAATGTGCAACATATTGAAGCGCACATGGAAGGCGATGGAGGCATGACCACTTATATGGATATTGACCTTATGACCCAAGGCGCTTCAAGATTTAGGAAAAATGGTGAAATCTATTGGTTTAACTTTGATTCTAGGTCGAACGCTAGTTCTCATACATGGAGCATTAGGTACAATCCGCTTTCACAAGAAACTACAGCAATTGGGCCTTCGTTTGCTGAGCAATCGTTGTTGTATTCACTTTTGAACGGTAATGTGGAAAACCTTATGTTGTTTACAAGGCGTTCTGCGTGGAGCGACATTGTCATGTCAAAGAAAGTGCATACTACAGGAAATGCCGATGTTGTGATTGACTCTCTCGTGCTTAGATTGGATTACGATTTCACAAGACGACCTGATGACATCCGCAACATCGACATTGCTGCGAGCGACAACTTACTCCCTTATATCACTTGCTCTGAGGTTGATAGAAACGGGAGAAGTAATGGCAAGGGCAGTTTCCATCGTTCTTTCAATAGAAGTAATGGAACCGTGACATTTGCCGCTTTGGAGAAGCATGGTACTTATCATTTCTTGAATTGGACCGATCATCAAGGAAACGTGGTTTCAGAAAGTCCAGAGTTGACAATCAACAAGCAGACCGATCAGTTCTATAGGGCAAATTATGAACGCTGCATCCCCATTATGAATGTTTCGGACACAATTTTTGTTGGTTGTGACGGCGGCGTGTTTAACGTTGAAGTTCGAAATGTAGGTTCGGGCGATATTGAGATGGATTGGTATGTTTCGGATTCGTTGTGTACATATGCGCATCTGAACGGTATCGGTGAAGGTGTTGATGATGGTTATTTCACTATCAGTTGTGAACCAATGGGTAATCAAGGTTGGAGAATTGACTCTATCGAAATACTGGCCCCCGAGATTGAAGGAATGTCAAAGATAGTTTATATTGTTCAATATGATAACTCTTATCTTGAAGTGAGCGCAAGTATTGAACCCGAAGGGGCGGGCTTTATCAATGGCACGGGGTTCTATCATGAGAATGATGAAGTAACATTGGTCGCCTTGCCCATAGATAACTGCAATATTGTGAGTTGGGAGTGTGACGGTCAGGTTGTTTCAACGCAGCCAGAATACACTTTTAATGTGACAAGCAACACCCATTTTGTCGCCCATTTTGAATGTGAAAACATGGTTGCAGTGAGTACAGAAGTTGTACCAGAAGGCACTGGTTATGTCACGGGTATGGGATTGGTTAATGGTTCTGGGCTTTATGGGGTAAATGAAGAGGTCACGCTTATCGCTATACCCATGAACAATTGTCACTTTGTGGCATGGAAGTGTAATGGTCAAATTGTGTCAACACAGCCAGAGTACACATTTGCCGCAACTAACGACATTCATCTCACGGCTCACTTTGAATCTGAAAACATGGTTACGGTGAGCACCGAAGTCGTTCCAAATGGCGCGGGTTATGTCACGGGAATGGGATTGGTTAATGGGTCTGGACTCTATGTAGTAAATGATGTGGTTACACTTGTCGCCATACCCATGAACGATTGTCACTTTGTGGAGTGGAAGTGTAACGGCCAAATTGTGTCAACACAACAAGAGTACACATTTGTCGCAACAAGCAACATTCATCTCACGGCTCACTTTGAATCTGAAAACATGGTTGTGTTAAGCACAGAAGTCATTCCGAATGGAGCTGGTTATATTATAGGCAACGGATTGGTAAACGGCTCTGGCCTATATGAAATGAATGATGTGGTTACACTTTCTGCCATACCTATTAATAATAGCCAGTTCGTGGCGTGGGAGAGCGATGGCCAAATCGTATCAACTCTACCGCAATACACCCTTGTCATGACAAAAAACATCCATCTTGCTGCCCGTTTTGAATGTGAGGGTATGGTCTCGGTAAGAGCGATGGTCGTACCAGAAAATTCTGGTTTTGTAGCAGGTGTCGGTACATACAATATCGGCGATGTGGTAACTCTGAAAGCCTATCCGGTAACACACTATACCTTTGAAACCTGGCTGTACAATGATGTGCCAATTTCAAATTGTGATACTTATACGTTTATCGCTAATAGTGATGTAGACTATGTGGTTAAATTCAGGGATAACACGGGCGTAAACGAAGACGAACAAGTTGATGTTAGGATATATCCCAATCCAACTAATGGGCAAGTCTATGTTGGATGTGAAGATATGGAACGTATTCTTGTATATTCTTTGTCTGGAGTTGAAGAGATGACAAAAGTTGTAAAAAGAGAAACAACAACTTGTATCGATTTGAGTAGTTGCTCGAGCGGTTTGTATTACTTGAAAATTATCACTAATAATGGTTGTGTTATTCGGAAGGTGATAAAACTATAATGGATATATCGTTCCTTGGCTGGCTAATAAACCCCGATAGAAATATCGGGGTTTTACCCCATCAAAAGTTTTACTCAACCTTGTTTTGCTTATTTAATCAACAGAAACGTTATATCAAAACTAAAACAACATAATTATGGAAACTTTTGTGTTTTTACGTATGGAAATAATAGTGCTAGGCTTGTTTTCAATCGGCCTTGTCTTAACTGTAATCTACAATATCTTCAAAGAGATGAAAATATCGTCTGTTTTCATAGGTGTCATAGGATTTCTTCTAATTGGAGGGTTCCCCACCTGGGGATTTTATGTCAATTTGAACAAATATCTCACAGAACCGGAACCTGTCAACCTGACTGAAACCTGCATAGACGAAGAAATACGTATTATATATCATGATACCACCCATTTTTGCCCTTCTTCATATGAGTATTCATCGACATTCTCTTCGTTTCTGTCTCCAAAGGGTGAAGTTTCAAAAATGGACACTTGTATAGTCTGTGGGAGACCGTTTATCGACCATGATACATACAAAGAACAAAACTACTACAAAGCAATTTATTATATGAACACGTCTAACTATTGCTATAAGCCCAAAAGTGAATATTATGCAATAATGTCAATTGATGAAGTTGGCACTGTATTGGTCGGATTCGATACCAGCTCAAAAAATGCTTGCGACAAGACTGGCACGCCGTTCAAAACCATCTCGCAATGCCCCAATTGCCACTGGAATACTATATGACTATCGTCGTGTCTCATTATGTTAAACCAATAAACAATCCATCATGGAAACTATTCTTCTTATAGAAATAATATTATGGGGTGCTTGTTTGCTCATCGTTCTACATTTCTTCGGTGGCCTCATTGTAGCCTCATTAGTAGAGAAAAACATACTGTATTTCTTTGCGATAGTTTTTATCTTATTATTATTGGGGTTTGTTCCTGCTTGGGGGGTTAAAATCTGTTTGAACAAATATCTCTCAAAGCCAAAACCTGTCAACCTGACTGAAACTTGCATAGACGGGGAAATGCGGATTATATATCAAGATACCACCCATTTTTGCCAGTCTTCACATGAGCATTCATCGACGTTCACTTCATATTTGTCTCCAACTGGTGAGGTCTCACAAAAGGACATCTGTATCCACTGTTTGAGGCCATTTCTCACACATAATACACCTGAAGAGGATAGATTCTGCAATGCAATAGCTGATGGCGTTGATGCTTATTACAATTCACTAACTGTCAATTATACAAAACGGATGGCACCCGAGCTTTTTATAGAATTAACGGCTTTAGACCATTCTGTGATAATAACAGAAAATCGGGGTATTACACCAAAAAACGATTTGTTTGCATGTTTTTTTGTAATTTTGCTTTCCAAGAAATAAATACGCGCATAAAGAATTATTACCATGAATAAAACAAGAATTATCATTATCACGCTGCTCCTATTGGTTTGCAGTTTTGTATTTGCCCAGCAAGACTTGACGCTTGAAAAAGTCACCATCGTAAGCCGCCATAGCGTCCGTGCGCCTTTGGAGACTTACCTGAGTACTCTTGATGAAATGACCGGCAACGGGTACCAATGGACCCGATGGTCGGTTCCAGGCAGCTATCTCACGTTGAGAGGCGGTGCTTTGGAAACGCTGTTCGGCGAGTATTATCGCCTATGGTTGGACAACGAGCACTTTGAGTTGGAAACTGCCGATATCTATTTCGGTGCCAGTTCCAAGCAACGCACTATCGCTACGGCTCGGGCTTTTGCTGCGGGTTTGCTCCCGTTGATGACCATTCCCGTAGATTATAAGGTAGACGAAAACGGGAAAGTGGGTTATTTGGACCAGGACTACCTGCCTTTGTTGAATGACCGCTGTACGGCTGATGGCAGTTTCGACATCGCTGCTTTCCAAGCTGAGGCTTACCGTGAGTTGGGTGAGCTGAAAGCCCCTTCGTATACTTTTTTAGAGAAGATGCTGAGGATGAGTTATTCCGACTATGCACGCAAACGCGGCACGAAGCATTTTGACCCTTATGTCAGCGTCTGTCTCGATTTCTATGACAAGAACGGCAAGCCTTTGGAACCCACGATGCGAGGTGGCTTGAAGGATGCCAATATGGCCAGCGACGCTTTCATCCTCCAGTACTATGAGATGGAGAATGCGAGGGATGCGGCCTTTGGTCGTCGGCTGAGCTTCAATGATTGGAAGAAACTGGCCTACGTGAAGGACTATTATGGCGACATCCTGTTTGCTAAAGCTCCCATCATCTCGGTTAATATCAGCCATTGTATGCTGAAAAGGATTCAGGCTGAGATGGCCCCAGAGGGTCATAAGTTTGCCTTCCTTTGCTCTCATGACTCGATGATTGCCGCTGTGCTTGCCGCATTGAGGGTCGCTCCATACGAACTACCCAATACCATTGAAACCCAAACGCCCATCGGCTTCAAGCTGGTGCTGGAACAATGGGTTGAAACCGAAGGTGCTCATCCGAAGAGATACGTTCGTGCCAGACTTATGTATCAAAGCACTGAACAGATTCGTGGGATGAAGCAGATGGACTTGGATAATCCGCCAATGTCATACGATCTCAGTTTTGCAGGTTTGGAAAAGGCTTCAAACGGGATGTATGAATACGAAGCCTTTATGAATCATCTGCAGAAAAGCATCGATGCCTATTATGCTTCCGCCCGCGGACAGTATCCTTGGGAATAACTATTCAAAACAATATATTTAAAACACGCAAAAACATGAATACCAAATATATCGTTTCGCTCGGAGAGATTCTTTTCGATGCCAATCCCAAGAAAGGGATACTTACCATTGGCGGAGCACCCAGCAATTGGGCTATCGACTGCCATCGGCTCATCTCTAACAAAAACATTAAGACCGTCGTGGTTAGCGCCGTAGGCGAAGACCGTTTGGGACGCTTTGTCGAAGACTATTTGAGCAACTGCAAAATAGGTTCCTTGATTGCCAATGTGCCAGACAAAGAAACAGGTTTCGTAAACGTCAGTTATGACGAGGCCAACAACCCTCATTATGATATTGTTGAACCAGTCGCCTGGGATGATATCGGCTTTGAGAATGCCTCACCCGAAAAGAAGGCTTTATTGGACGACATCCGTGCAAATTGCTGTGCCGTCTGTTGGGGTACTCTGGGGCAAAGAAGTCCAGTGTCACGTAAGTTCATTCAGGAATTTGTCAGTTCGATAACGTCCCCTGATGCTCTCAAAGTTTATGATCCGAATATCCGTAAGGAACCTGATGATGAGACCAAGGAGATTATCCACAAGTCGCTGCTTTTGGCCAACACTATAAAACTTGCTCACGATGAAGTGGATACCATCGGCCAGCTATTTGACTTGTTCCCTGCCGTCAATAACTCTGGCGAGAATAAAGGAACCAAAAAAGACTACCTGAAAAGGAGCAAAATTCTGTTTGACCAATTTCCCAACCTCAATATCATCATCATAACGCTTTCAAATAGAGGTTCTCATATTTTCATGCGGAATGGTGACACATCTTCCATGAAAGCCCGTAATGTAAAGGATGCTAAGCCTGTAGGTTGTGGTGATTCCTTCTTGGCGGGCGTGATTGCTTCATTGGTTTCAGGCAAGGACTTGCAATATGCACATCAAAAAGGGACTGAGGTTAGCCGTTTTGTTGCCCAAAACGACTCTGCAACACCGGATCTGCTCGAAGAATTAGGAATCAAATAAGAAGCTGTTTAAAAATGGATAACACGGGTCATTTTTTCGCTTCACTCGAGTGATTTCATTGAATCACTCGAGTCAATCGATGAAATCACTCGAGTGCCTGTTTTTGGGGCGTTGTAGTGACGCCCCTTCTTGAGCTGCATTGTCTTTCGCTACAGCCTAACCCCAGATTCGCTATTGCCTCGCCACAGACTCGCCCTACCTTCCAAAGCAAGACGCGCAACTTCTCTCGCAGCGTGTCCATGATGTCCTCAAAGACACCTTCGCGCTTCCGCTTCGTAAAGTAGCAGAACACAAGGTTGTAGGGCGGGAAGTCCTTGGGAATCGTCCGCTATTGGCTTCCATCGTCTTGGCGTTGTTGAAGGCAATCATCCAGTCTCTTAGGCCATATTTTCTTTATTTTTCCTGTTTTCGCAGAATGTTGAACTTTTATTTCTATCTTTGCACAAAAATACAAAAACATTGAATTGGCAACAAAAAACTACAGATTAAACGGATTAAACGGATACCGACGCTTGAATTTGGCAGCCAAGGCTGCGAATTTTGCGAATATCCGTATCCATCCGCAACGAAGTTGCAAAATTTCAAACTCCGTTATCTGTGAAATCCGTCAAATCCGTAGTTAAATATTTGAATATTAAATCTTTAAATCTGAAATACAAATCGTAATGGACCAAAGAATTGCCATGAACCCCAATCGTCTGGTGCAGTACCTTCAGAAGCCTGCAGCAGAGTTCACTCGCGCCGACATCATTCGTTACTGCGAGGAAAACCAAATCGAATTCATCAACTTCCACTATTGTGGCTGGGATGGAAAGCTGAAGACCTTGAACTTCGTGATTCACAATGCCGAACATTTGGAGAACATCCTCTCGGCTGGCGAGCGCGTTGATGGTTCAAGCCTGTTCCCCTTCATCGAGGCGGGTAAGAGTGACCTGTATGTGGTGCCGAAGTACCGCACAGCCTTCCTTAACCCCTTCTCAGAAGTGCCTGCTTTGGATATCCTCTGTTCGTTCTACAACCGTGACGGCGAGCCTTTTGAGAGCTCACCAGAGTACATTCTCCGCAAAGCCCATGAGGTCTTCAAGAAGACCACGGGCCTGCAAATGGAGACCATGGGCGAGCTGGAATACTACATCATCGCCGACGATGAGCAGATTTATGAAGTGCCCGACCAGAGAGGTTATCACGAGAGTGCCCCGTTCAACAAGTTCACTGAATACCGCGTGGAGGCTATGCGCCTTATCGCCCAGGCGGGTGGCTTGATTAAGTACGGTCACTCGGAGGTGGGTAACTTCACCTACGACGGCAAGATTTACGAGCAGAACGAAATAGAGTTCCTGCCCACTAACATTGAGGATGCTGCCGACCAACTCGTGGTGGCCAAGTGGATCATGCGTCAGCTGGCCTATCAGTATGGTGTCACCCTGACCTTCGCCCCGAAGATTACTGTGGGCAAGGCCGGTTCGGGAATGCACGTCCACTGCAAGTTCACCAAGGACGGCAAGAGCGTGATGGTAAAGAACGGCGAACTGACCGACTATGCCAAGAAAGCCATTGCCGGCTATATGGTGGCTGGTACTTCGCTGCCTGCTTTCGGTAATCCCAACCCGCTGTCGTTCCTGCGCTTGGTGCCTCATCAGGAAGCCCCCACGTCGCTCTGCTGGTCCTACTCGAACCGCAGCGCCCTCGTGCGTGTGCCGCTTGGCTGGATTAACAACGGCAAGGATATGGCCGCCAACGCTAACCCCTTGGAGAAGAAGTCGAACAAGGACTTCAGCGAGAAGCAGACCTTCGAATGGCGTGCTTCCGACGGTTGCGCCGACATGTATCTGCTGATGGCCGCCCTCTGCGCCGCTGCCCGTCATGGATTCGAGATGCCCAATGCCCTTGAGATTGCTGAGAAGACCTATGTTGGTCTCGGTGTCAACATCCACGACGACAAGAATAAGGAATTGCAGGAGTCTCTGGAACAACTGCCCGACAGCTGTGTGGCTGCCGCCAAGGAACTGGAGAAAGACCGCGAGATTTACACCGCCAAGGGTGTGTTCTCTGACAGCATCGTCGACTACATGATTAAGTTCCTCTCCGATTTCAACGATGCCAATCTGCGCGCTGAATTGGGTAGCGACACGAAGAAAATCCTGAAACTGGTGAACGAGAACATTCACGTGGGATAATTAACTTTTTTGCGGACGTATGTGATGCGTCCCTACAAACGAAAACGGCCATGATAAAGGAAAGATTCAATGGGAAAATCCTCCTTTATTGTGGCCTTTTCCTTTGGTTTGTCCTCAACCTCATGCAGGGAATCTTCACTGAGATTCACGAGGATGAGGCTTATTATGCCCTTTTTGGCGAACACCTTGCCTGGGGCTATTTCGACCACCCACCTATGGTGGGGCTGATGGCCTATCTAAGCAGTTTGCTTTTTTCAGGCACATTAGGGGTTAGGTTTTTTACTGTTGTTGCCTCGTGCTTTACCTTATTAATAGTTTGGAAGATAGCTGCTGCTGATGGTGTTAGAGGTTCATGTCCGGATGGTGTCGTTCCTCTTAATGACGCAAAGCGGCTGTCAGAAGCTGAGGACTCTTGTCTTACGGTTTCTGGGCAAGGTCAAAGGGTCGAAGGGCCAACTTCAAGGAGAATCTTGCTGTTCTTTCTTTTGGCTTTTTCTGTCGTGATGTTCAACCTTTATGGTTTTGTCACTACACCCGATGTGAGTTTACTGCTGTTCTCGGCTTTATTCCTATTAATCTATCAGAGGTATTGTGTCGACTCCTCTTGGAAGAATGCCTTGCTGATGGGCTTGCTGATGGCTTTGATGATTTACAGCAAGTATCACGCATTCCTATTGTTGGGTTTGATTGTGCTATCCCATCTCAAACTGTTGAAAGACGGAAAGTTTTGGGTAGCCTGCCTTGTGGCTTTGGTTTTGCTGACACCGCATATCCTTTGGCAGGTTCAGGCGGACTTCCCCAGTCTGCGTTATCATCTTTCGAGTCGCAGCGAGCCATTTCGTTGGAGCTATTTCTTTGAGTATCTGCCCAACCAGCTGTTGGTGTTCAATCCCTTCACTTTTGGGGCTGTGGTTTTCGTCATTGCGAGCGAAGCGAAGCAATCCAGGGCAACAAGCCCGCAAAAGGTTTTTGAGCGTGGTCTGTGCTTTATCTTTATCGGCTTTTTCCTCTTTTTCTGGCTAATGTCCTTCCGAGGCCACGTGGAACCGCATTGGACAGCGGTTTGCTCCATCCCTATGGTAGTGCTGGTATACAGGAAAGCTCTCGTTGACTTGAAATTACAGAAATACATCCGTAGATTTGTCCTGCCCTCTTTGTTGTTGGTGGTCTTGATGCGTGTGGCGCTTCTGACTCCGCTTTCAGCCTCCTTCGGATTTTACGGCAAGGAGTCTCGTTACCAAGCTATTGCCTCGGTGGCAGGGGAGCGGCCTGTGTTGTTTCAAGGTTCGTTCCAGCAGCCGGCTTTGTACCATTTCTTTACGGGAAAGGAAAGCTCAACCTTGCGTTGCTACTACGACCGTGCCACGCAATACGACTTGTGGCAGTTCGATAACGCCTGGATAGGCAAATCTGTTTTGGTTTGTGATGCCGCTTCGTCTCAACTGTATCAAGTCGGAGACGTGTCTTTTGCAGCTGCGGAGACGGATAATTTCCAGACCGCCAACCGCTTGGTGACGGAGTTCACTATAGATAACTTGCAGGATAACCCAACGACAAATCTCCATACAGATGATACACTCCGTATAGCTTTTTCTATTCATAATCCCACAGAAAACACTATAGTTTTTCAGGATGAAATGATGCTGAAACTTCTGCTGGTCGATGATAATGAAGTGCATTATGGCAGCTATGCACCCATAGTTGCGTTATCGCCTGACGAGACACGTCAAGGTTGTTTTTCAGTGGTGTTGGGGCCTGAAACCAGACTGGGAAAAAACCGTTTGCTCTTGTGCATAGGCGACCGTTATGCCCTTTATGGGGCTTTGCAGAATGCGGTGGAAGTCATCATAGAAAAACCTTAAGACGTATTGCCTAAAGTCCAAGAAGAATGTTGCGCTGTCTGATTTTTTCCTTCGCATGCTCGGGTGAGTTGCGCTGCCGTTGCCGGATGACGAGGGTGGTATCGTAGTTTTCCACTTCATATAAGGCGGGTCTAAGTCGTTCCATATAGCCGTCCATCAGGAATGCATAGTTGACACCGCTCAGGGTTCTGATTCTGTCAAACATCGCGTTAATGCGGACAATCAGGCTTTCGTCGCGCATGATGAAAAGGTAGTCGAGGCGGGGTTTGAAGTTGAGCATCGATTTTTTGTCATACGAAACGGCCAACAACCCGTAGGAAGGCCCGTTTTCTTCGGCACTGCAATGGTAATAGGGGTAAATTCCCTCGTTGTGAACCAGGTCGTCCTGTCGGGTCAACTTGATGGAAAGTCTTTCGTTGAGCAACCAAACCAATTTGTAATCAGCTAAAGCTGAATTGATTCCGATGACACGGAGGTTATCAAAATCAGGTGGGGCGATGATGTTTTTCTCTTTGCTGGCCATGCGGCAAAAATACTTATTTTGTCAGCATGTTGTATGTTTTTTCTGCTGCGATTTGCTCGGCACGTTTCAGCGAGAAGTCGCTGCACTCGGCATAGCCTTTGTCGTCGATGAAAATCTGGACGTGGAAAATCTTGCGGTGGTTTTCCATACTTTCGTCCATGAGCCTGAAATCAAGATGCTTACGCTGTTTCTGTGTCCATTCAAGGAGCTTGCTCTTGAAGTTGACATCGGTGTTTTGCAACTCGTCCAAATCGATATGGAGGCGGATGATGCGGTCGACAATGATGTGTTGCGAGAAGTGAAACCCTCGGTCGAGATAGATGGCACCCATGAGGGCCTCAAAGACATTGCCGCCTAACGAGCGAAAGCTGGCACCCGCTTGGGTGTTCTCGTGTTTGTATTTGATATAGTCGTCGAAACCGAGTTTCTGCGCCAATTTGTTAAGTGAGGCGCGGCTGACGATGCGTGAGCGCATCTCAGTGAGGAAGCCTTCGGGCTGGGTGGGGTAGGTGTGAAAGAGGTAATCAGCCACCACAATTTCAAGAACGGCATCGCCGAGGTATTCGAGGCGCTCGTTGCTCAGGCGATAGTCGCCCACGCTTTCCTCCGACTTCGACTTATGGGTGAAAGCCAGTTGATACAAGGCGATATTCTTCGGTCGGAAGCCGAGGATACTGTGGATGTAGTCGGAAAGGGCTTGGTCTTCAGGAGAGCGGTGTGAGAACAGGGCCATCTTATACTTCAAACTTTTTGAAAATGAGGGTAGCGTTTTGTCCTCCGAAGCCAAAAGAATTGGAGAGTGCGTAATGAATCTCGCGCTTGCGGGCTTGGTTAAAGGTGAAATCGAGGCGGCTGTCGATTTGCGGATCGTCGTCGAAGTGGTTGATGGTGGGCGGGATGATGCCATTCTTCAGGGCCAATACGCAGGCGATGGCCTCAACAGCTCCCGCTCCGCCCAAGAGGTGACCCGTCATCGATTTGGTGGAATTGATGCTGATGTTGTAAGCGTGTTCGCCAAACACTTCCTTGATGGCGATAGGCTCTGCCAAGTCGCCCGCTGGTGTCGAGGTGCCGTGGGTATTAATATGGTCGATGGCTTCGGGAGCTATCTCGGCATCTTCTAAGGCGCGACGCATACTGAGAATGCCGCCCTTACCCTCGGGATGAGGGGCGGTGATGTGATAGGCATCGGCAGAAGCACCACAGCCCACAATTTCGGCATAAATTTTTGCTCCACGGGCTTTGGCGTGTTCGTATTCTTCCAAGATAAGGCTGCCTGCACCTTCGCCCATAACGAAACCGTCACGATGCAGGTCGAAGGGTCGGGAGGCGGTCATAAAGTCTTCGTTGCGGGTCGAGAGGGCGTGCATCGAGTTGAAGCCGCCAATGCCGCATTCGCCGATGGCTGCGCCTGCGCCACCGGCGACGATGACCTTGCTCTTGCCGTAGCGGATGTAGTTGAAAGCCTCCATGATGGCGTGTGATGAGGACGCGCAAGCCGACACGGTAGCAAAGTTGGGACCCCGGAAACCATATTTGATGGAGATGATGCCACCGGGCATGTTGGCAATCATCTTAGTGATGAGGAAAGGGCTGAAGCGCGGGGTGCCGTCACCTTCCAAGAAGAACTCTTTCAGTTCATGATAGAAATGGTTGACGCCGCCTATACCTGAAGTCATCAGTACACCTACATCATCATATTCAGTGTTTTCGGGAGTAATGCCTGAGTCGGCAATGGCTTCATCGGCAGCCACGATGCCGAACTGGGCGAATAAGTCGCATTTGCGAGCAGTCTTCTTGTCAAAGAAATCGTCTGGGTTGTAGTCTTTTACCTCGCAGGCAAAATGCGTCTTGTATAAAGCAGAATCGAAACGGGTAATCTCACCAGCTCCGTTTTTTCCATTCACCAATCCCTCCCAGAAATCCTTGACGGTGTTTCCGATAGGGGTGATGGCTCCGAGGCCTGTGACGACGACTCGTTTCGATTCCATTGAGTGTTTGATGTTTTTCTAAGTGCTTTAATTAGGCTTCACGCATCTTTTCGATGAGGCGGACAACATCACCTACAGTTTGGATGCTTTCCTGTTGGTCATCCGGGATGGAGAGGTTGAAGTTCTTCTCAAATTCCATCATCAGCTCGACGGTGTCTAATGAATCGGCACCGAGGTCGTTGGTGAAACTGGCTTCCATAGTGACTTCTGAAGGATCAACACCGAGTTTTTCGGCGATGATTGGTTGAATCTCATTCAAAACTTGTGACATAATGTTCTAATTTTAAGTGAATAAAGTTTAATGCTCGTTTTCGTTTTCGCGGCAAAAGTACAACTTTTTTTGATAGGTTGTACTTTTTTGCGATTTTCGGCTATTGTTTCACAACTTTGCCGTAGATGGTTTGGCCGTCCGATGTCGTCATTTTCAGCATATAAATGCTGTTGGGAAGTGTGATGAGGTCAAGCTGAAAACTGCTTGAAACTGGGCTGAAACGGTACACTACATTTCCCATCATGTCGACGACATGTACAGAGACAATGGTCTCTCCTGCCTCGATATGTACCCTTCCGTTGGTGGGATTGGGATACAAAGTAACCAACGGACTTGCTGTCTGCTGTTGCACCTTATTGATATCGTTCCCCACCGTCCAACTTTCGGCTAAACTGTTGTCGAAGTTGAGGTCTTTCAGTTCAAGGTAGGGACCGCTGCCGTCGGCTTCAGTAGGCCAAGGGTCGCTGTCGTAGTAATGCACCTCGTCAATGATATTGCCCCAGGCGTCGGCCAGCACAAGGTTTTCCGACTTGTTGGAGAGTTTACGCATGTATTGCCCAAAGGGAACCCTACCATAATAGTCGACAAAGGTCAGCGAGTCGGAGCAGAGGAGCAATGCTTCGTGTGGGGCTATGCTCGACCCGTCGGGGAATCGGTAAGTGACACCCAACTCACGGAAATAGATACCCGTCAAGTCTACTGTGCTGCCTCCATTGTTGGTGATTTCGATGAACTCGAACAGGTCGCCGTCAAGACCCCAATAGTCCATGGGATGGTAGTGTATCTTGGAAATGACCAAAGGCGGCAGGTCTATCTCGTCGCAGCCTGAAGAGGAACCGATATGTTGGTTTAGCCAGTTGATACGCTGTAGAAGCCATGTTTTCATGTTGTTGACGTATTGGGCGTGTTGCTGCATCTGGTTCCAGCGTTGGTTGTCGCGCACGACGGCCTCAGCAATCAGGGCATCGATTTCGTCGATGCGCGCGCAGACGCGGTCGTAGTTCAAGGGCTGTCCGGGTTCCGTCAGCTCAAACCAGCGTCGGGCCATATAGCAGCGGAACTGTTCGGTTTCAAACAAGTCCCACCAAAACTTCGGGCCATTGTTGTCGGTGTTGCTGAATTGCCACACGTCGTAACGGCTGCGGTTGCCGAAGGCATCGTAGCCAAAGGCGAGGTTGTAGTCCCACACGGGGCCTGCCCTCAGTTTGCCACAGCGGTCTTTATGGAAGTAGGTGCTGAAGGAATACACATCGACATTGGAGCTGTATTCGGCTATCATGTAGAAATCGACAAAAGACGGCACGTCAATGACCGCGGGAATGCCTGTAGTGATGGATGTGTTATGCTGATTGGAAACCGATGCGAGCTCGTTGAATACACCGTGGATGTAGTTTTTCTGGGTGCTGGTTACCTCGTTGGGCTTGGGATAATGCATGATGAAGTCGGTGCTGCTGCTCCAGCCCCAGCCGCCCCCGTAGCCTTGCATTGTCCAAGCCACAGGGTCGCCGCCAGTGTTCTTGTCGGCTTTGACAATATAGCCTCCAGTCACTTCGGGGTAGTTGTTGCAGGTCTGGTCCATCTTCTCGATGTTGACGCGACCCTTGTCAGGCTTGATTTTCTCCATGAAGACATACAGCCCTTTATAATCTCCGTTGATGACCACTTCGCAATATTGGCGGCGCGAGGCATACTGTCCGATGGTTTCGGAGAGTTCGTAGGCCAGGAAATCACGCATTCCCGTCTGGTCGTAAGCCAAGGAGTTGAGAACCCAGTCATTTTCTTCGGGCATATTGAAGATGCTCACATTGTTGTTGGTGACGTTGTCGTCTTGCAAGGTTTCCAATCCGTAGGGCTTCTTGCTGAAATTCTGCGAGCTGCTGCCGCGCCTTTCGATGCCGATGCGTCCGTCGTAGTTGAGAAACTCGGGGTTGTTGATGTCGCTGATGTAGTTGCGCGAGCCATCCTGATGCCAGATGATTTTCATCGTTCCCAACACCTTAGGTTCATCCGGGATATTGGCTCCGTTGTCGGTCTCGATGACCACGATGGGCAGGTTGCTGTCGGTGAACGTTTGCGCTTGGGCATGATAATACAGGACTGATATAATGCAAAATAGAACTATTTGTTTGGCTTTCATGCGATTATCTCCTACGGTTTTTTCTTCCCTTACGGCCCTCGACGATTTTCGAGAACCTATTCTTCGAAGTCTTCATTTTCGAGAAAGGAGTCACGGTACCTGCCGAGGGACCTTTCAGGGTCAAGATATGTGAGCGGGCGGCCACGAAACCGCTCTCGTCGCTGTCGTCAATTTTGCCGAACTTGTTTTTCTTAGAGGCGAAGACGATCACGTTGTCAACATACCAGCTGTTGACATAGGCACCGTTGCCGGTGAAGTAGAGGCAAAACTGCGGCTCCTTGGTGGGCCATTCCGCCATATCGAAGGTAAGCAGGTATTGGCTCTGCGCAATGCTGCCCGTGATGGTGTCTTCCCAAATGCTCTCCCAGTCCTCGCCATTCTGCGAGATACCGATGCCTATCTGTGCTTCAATATTGCCTTGTGTGGCTTCAAGGCAGTGGTTGAACTGGAAGTTGATGAAGTCATATTTCCCTAACTCCACGATAGGAGTGACGAGACGTGTGGTGCCGTTGAAGTTGAAGTCGGGATACATCTGCATCTCACGGGCTTTGCCTCCGGCGTAGGCCGTGTTGGAGATGTACCATACCACCCAATCGTCGCCCGTAGCATCCCAGCCCTCTTCGAGCCAGGGGTTGAAGAAGCCCTCGCACAACACCACGTCGCCTTGCTGGGCAAAGAGCGGAGCAGTGAGCAAAACAGCAAGTAGTGTGAGTATACGGTGCTTCATCAACAAGGGTATTTGGATGCAAAAGTATTAAAAATATCGGTTGTTATGCTTATACGGGTCTATTTTCTTATTTTTGCACGACAATAGATAAACCAATGGCAAAAGAAAAAACCACCTTTTTTTGCAAGGAATGCGGCAACGAGTCTCCAAAATGGTTCGGCAAATGCCCTGCTTGCGGCGCTTGGAACACCTGCGAAGAATCGACAGTCGTCACAGGGAAAGACGCCAAGTCGGTGAAGAAAAATGTCAATCTGGACATAGACAAGGGTTTTCCTGTTCCCATCAAGGAAATCACCAACGCCAAGGAACAACGTATCATCCTGCCATACGAGGAGCTTAACCGCGTCTTAGGGGGCGGCTTGGTGATGGGCTCGCTTACGCTTGTAGGTGGTGAGCCGGGTATCGGTAAGTCAACGCTGCTTTTGCAGACTGCCTTGCAGATGGCGGGCCGCAAGGTGTTGTATATCTCTGGAGAGGAGAGCCAGACCCAAATCAAAATGCGGGCCGAGCGCATTGGCATCCACAACACCGACTGCCTTATCCTTACTGAGACCAATACTCAAGAAATCCTGAAGCATTTCAAGAATGTGCAGCCCGACATCGTGGTGGTTGACTCTATCCAGACGCTGGAATCCCCATACGTCGATGCTACAGCGGGCAGTATCTCGCAGATTCGTGAGACCGCTGCTGAGATGAACAAGATAGCCAAGGCCTATCAAGTTCCAGTGTTCCTCATCGGACACATCACCAAGGACGGCAGCATCGCTGGACCGAAGATTTTGGAGCATATCGTCGATACTGTCCTACAGTTTGAGGGCGACCGTCATTATGGATTCCGCATCTTGCGTACCATTAAGAACCGCTTCGGGTCGGCTTCAGAGTTGGGCATCTTTGAGATGAATGCCTCAGGCTTGCGCGAGGTGACCAACCCCAGCGAAATCCTGCTCTCGCAACGCGATGAGGAAGTTAGTGGTATTGCTATCGCCGCCACTATGGAAGGACAAAGACCTATGCTTATCGAAACCCAGGCTTTGGTGAGTAGTGCGGCTTACGGTACGCCCCAACGCTCCGCTACAGGATTCGACATCCGCAGGATGAATATGCTGTTGGCTGTTTTGGAGAAACGTGCTGGCTTCCGGCTTTCTATAAAAGATGTGTTCTTGAACATCGCAGGCGGCTTGCGTGTGGATGACCCCGCCATTGATTTGGCTGTCATCGCTGCCGTACTTTCCTCAAATGCCGATATTCCCATCCCCTCGCGGTATGCCTTTGCTGCTGAAGTAGGTCTCTCAGGCGAAATTCGTGCCGTCACCCGAATTGAATCACGCATCGCCGAAGCCGACAAATTGGGCTTTGAGAAGATTTTCATTTCGAAATACAACGCCAAAGGGTTGGATACCACACGGTTTAAGATTCAGATTGTGCCTGTGGCATCGGTTTATGAGTTGGGAGCGGAGTTGTTTGGGTAAAATCCATTCCGTTTTCTATGGTTTTTTATAGAGAAATGGAAAAATCCATAGGGATTTTTATATGATTTCAGAAAAATCTCTATTTTTGCGGAGTATTTGAATAGAAACCGCATGATTAAACGTGAAAAATACGAGAAGAAAATCACGGAAGCTTTCAAGTTTTTGCCCATTGCGGTATTGATAGGTGCGAGGCAAGTGGGAAAAACTTCCATAATGAAAATGTATCCCACCGAAAGATTCCGTAATACATTGTTCCTCAACGGGCAGGATGCTGAAGTGGCCGAGCGTTTCCAAAAACTTAGCACCATCGAACAATATTTGCGAGTTTATCTGAACGAAGACTTTGACGGACTGCTGTTCATCGATGAATTTCAGTTCATAGAAGGTGTTTCTACCATGTTGAAACTGCTGACCGACAAGCACGACCAGTTAAAAATCTTATGTTCAGGTAGTTCGAGCCTCGATATCCTGCAACGTATAGAGGAATCGTTGGCGGGCAGGGTGCGCATCATCGAAGTACTTTCTTTGTCGTTTTCAGAGTTTTTGCTTTTCAAGGATGCGAAGCTGTTTCAACTTCAACAAAGCATTGTAGAAATTGACGATGAAGCGCTTGTTTCCGACCTTCAGGCAGCCTATCAGGAATATTTGGTGTATGGTGGCCTTCCTCGGTCGGCACTCACCAACCACCCCGAAGAAAAAGTGGAGTTGCTCAACGATATTTACCAAACCTATTTGCTCAATGATGTGAGGCGTTATGTGGCCAATGAGCATTTTGTGGGGTTCAACAAACTGTTGAGGCTGTTGGCGACACAAATTGGCAATCTCGTTAATATCAACGAATTAAGCAGGGAGAGTGGTTTGCCTTACAACGATTGCGAAAACTATGTCAACCTGTTGCAGAAAATGTATGTCATCAAACTCATTGAGCCCTATTTCACCAACCGTCGGAAGGTGATTGGCAAAATGAAGAAGGTGTATTTCTGCGATTTGGGACTGCGCAACATCATTTATGGCAATTTCAATGAAATGCCTTTCCGAACTGACAACGGTGCAGTTTTCGAGAATGAGGTTCTGCTTGAACTTTGGCGCAACCGAAAGGCCGATGAGACCATCAGTTTTTATCGGACCCAAAACGGAACCGAGGTGGACTTTGTGACGGAAAGCGCACAACGAAAGATGGCCGTTGAGTGCAAGTACAAGCGTTTCGAGAAACCCGTTAGTATTGCTGCGTTGAATGGCTTTTGCGAGGAAGAAAACATTTCATTGCGGTACATAGCCAACATCAACGCCGCATTTGAACACAAAGGGGCAAGGTTTATCCCTGGCATCGTCTGCGATAGGATTGGATACCCAACGGTTTAAGATTGAGATTGTGCCTGTGGCTTCAGTGTATGAATTGGTTTTTTTTCGCTTTTTCGCAGTTGTTATAGTTTTCACAAGAGAGCCGGCGATGTAAAACCGCCGGCTCTCTTCAAACATAATGAAAAGAAAACTTTCTGTGATGGTGATAGTTATTCCTCCTTACGGCGTTTGCCGATGAGGTAAGCCGCTCCGAGGGCGGTGAGCACCATAATGCCGTTGCCGAGGGGCGCAGGCTGGTTCCCGTTCTGTCCATGTTGGGGCAGTTTGGGAGCAAACAGGGTGTTCTCACGATTACTTTGCTCAGTTGATTCACCGCGACCGAACACGCCGCCACCGGTGGGACCAGCGAAAGATGTGAGACCCAATCCGAGAACGATTGTTATTGTCAATAATAGCTTTTTCATTGTGTGTAGTTTTATTTGATTACAATCTTCTGAACTTTCACGTCATCACCGTTGATGAGGCGCAGCATATAGACTCCTGAAGCCACATCGAGTTTCTTCTCATAGCTGCCGATGAACGTTTCGCTGCCAATCACATGACCAAGCATATCAACAACTTGCAGAGTGGCCTCGCCCTCGATGCCTAAAATGCAGAGGTTGCCGCTGCCGTTGATGAAAGCAAAGCCCGGTACGCAGGCGTCCCAGCCTGCATCATCAGTACTAAACACCAATCTGAAGCGCGAAGCATAGTCGGTAGTTTTGGACTCGAAAGTGTAACTGGATTCAACCAACAAATCCACATCATTGCCGGTGAGGTTGTCAATAAGGTGGAGATAATCACACTCCATTCCATCGGCATTCACAGTGATGGTATAGTTGCCGTCTTTTGCAGCCTTGAAGCTGAAGGGCTGCTCGTTACCCTCACAAGGTACAATGGCAAACTCCTTCTGACCTTGGATAGCAAACACCTTGGTGCGCTGCTCGTTGAGGGAGAATTTCTCCAAAGGTTGACCTTCGGAACCTTTCACAAGAAGACGGTCGATGAGTTGATTGTCTTCCGATACCTCAACGCGGACGGAGCCGCTTTTGACCATCGTTGCACCACGCTGCGGATTGAAGGTGATGGAGGCACCTTCGGCAGTTGCTTTCACAAAGAATCCCTCCGCAGTTTTCAGTGGGTCGGCCTCAGAAACCTCACTCACCATGAGGTCGTCTTGGGTTTCGTTCATGCGGAAGCAACCCTCAGCGACGTTGATACTGCCATATGAAGTGACATTGTGAACAAAGGGGTTGCCAATCAAGTTGAAGCCTTTCATGTTACCAGCTGTTTCGGTATAGCTTAAAGGAATATTTACCATGGCAGACCCGTTTTCAAGTTCACCAGCAAAAGAAAGTTTTTCAGAAAGGAAGCCTTTGAAACTAATTTCATCAACATTTATGTAGTACATGTCTTGGCTGTTGAAATGCCGAAGTGCAACATAACCGGTTTGCCCGGCGAACTGTCCAAGATTAACCGTATACTGATACCAGTTGCCAAATGCTTTTACCGATTTGGCTGTCATAGTCCATTCCTCAATTGTTGTAAAATCAGCAGGATTAGTGTTGCTTGCCGTGGACACCGCTACTCCAAAATGCTCAGCAGCATAACTATCATCTTGAGCGCAAGCCCAGAAAGAAACACATGACGAGGAAGTAAAGCTAACTTGCGGAGAAACAATATAATTGTCTGGCGTCAAAGCTCCTATATTATCATCATATGAGGCGCTTTCAACACAACCGTTACCATGATGAGCCATAATTGTGGAAAACTCCCAATTGTAGCCGTCTCCATCGGCATCTATGGTGGTCCAACCATCTAAGCCAGTGTTTTCAAAGCTATACATGATTACAGATCCGCTATTGGCATAGAGATAGCCGCTTCCCGACTCTAATTCCGTGAAATCGTTGTCAGCATATTTGTGGTTCATCCAATAATAGGTTGGCTCGTCATAATAGTATAAGTCATAATCATTAGCAGTCATGTTCTCTATCGAGGTTATTGCAAGATTACCCACGACAGGAGAAGCAATAAGGTGCCAGCCGTTGTTGATATCCTCTACTATACTATTATATGATGAAATGTCTTTCCTGACGGTGGCCACGACCCCATTAACTGAATGAATGAGTTGAGCCCCATCCTCAATGATGAGATTGGCAGGAGTGCCGTTGTTGACAAACCCCTCATTGACTATCAGAGTCATTCCTGATTGGATGGTAAGCGTACCTCCCTCTTCGATAGCGAGCGAAGCCACTGTGGCATCCATATCAAGCACACAATTGCCGTTGATATGCACATCGCTTTGGGCTGTCGGAAGAATGTTTCCAGGCCAAGTAGTAACATGACTCCAATAACCATTAATATAAACTTCAAAATTTGCTACCACATCACGTGAATCCGTCACCTCAAATGAATACTTTGCATCTTCTGAGACCACGCCATTATCCTCTGTCCAATTCACGAACCTGTATCCATTGTTGGCATTAGCAGATACTCTACAGATTTCACCATAATGGAAATTGTTGTCTTGAACCTGTTCGAAAACAAAGTTGTCAATATAAAACTCGGAAATCGAAGCATCCATCGGAGGGAAGAAGTCCATAGCATCAAGAGTACCTTCAACCATCGCCTCACCAAAGCTGTCCAAACTCCACTGCCATTCACAGGTGAGAGACTCTTTTTCACCCGGGGCTGTGTAATAAAGTCTGGCTACGTCAGCATCTATGTTAACATAGACACGGAAATGCATCCATTCGTCATATACACAGGGAACATCTGCTGTTGAATTGCTACCGGCATGTACAGTACCATGACCTGGATTCAACACTTCAGATTGGCCATCATGGGTTGCATGGAGATAACATTGCATGGCCCATGTGCTATTGGGTCCGGCAAAATTGTGCAAGACATTGAAATAGCCACACTTGCCTTCGGGAACCATTATGTCAAACTCGAGATTGTAAATTCCAGAGGTTTTATTGCCCAACCGTAGAACTTGGTCGTTACCATATGTAAAGTGACCGCATTTTTTATTGTCGATAACAGCAACAGTACCGTCTTCCTCGCTTCCAGGGGCATCGCTCCACGTGGTCCACCAAGCATGTCCGTTTGCACTGGCTTCAGTGGCTATTTGATTACCCACAACATACTCTTCGAAAGGTTCCGAAAACAGCACTTTTCCTATGGTTATTTCACCTCCTTCCATCGGATTGGCAAGTGCACTGATGGTGTGAATACAATCCTCGTAATAATTGGTAAACCAGTTCCACCCAGTGGCTGAGCTATAAGTTTCCATTGCCATTGATCCACAAGGTACATATACTGGAATATCGGCATTGATACCATAGAAAGTATAATTTCCAGCCGTTGGAGGTGTTGCTGATTGAGCGTATATTGTGTTCAGGCCGTCACAACCATAAAATGCACAGTTGCCAATTTCGGTCACAGAAGATGGGATAATTAATTCGCCAACCAGTCCAAGGTCATTTTCTTCATCATGCAAGAAGGCATAGTCTCCAATTCTTGTAACGGCATTTCCCAAAAATGTCAAATGGCAGTTTTGGGAATTTTTGGCACCAAAAGCGTAGTCGGGAATTTGTGTCACATTTTCTCCGATTACGATTTCGCGAAGGTTGGAATTCAGCCAAAAGACAAAATACAGGCTTTCATAGTTTTCGTCCCATCCCATACTTTCGCAATTGACGGCATTAAAATGAATTTCAGAGAAGCGGCAGTTGACGAAGCTACGCATACCTATTCGGGTCACGTTTTCGGGAATGGTCAGTATGCCGGTAAGACTGGTACAATCATTGAACACATTGTTCCCGATAGTTAATAATGAGGAAGGAAATTCAAGATTGCCAGACAAATTGTAATTATATGAGAAAGCGTTATCGCCAATTGAGGTCAGACTGGCTGGAAAAACTAGGTTACCTGCCAAACCGGTAGTGTAACCGTTCTCATTATTGTAAAATGCATTAGCACCGATGGTCTGCAAGGAATTGCCAAGGCTAAGATGACAGTTTTGGGCGTTAGTATTTTCAAACGTATGTGCTGGGATTTGTACCACATTGTCGCCAATGACAATCTGCTCTAACGAAGTGTTATTCTGAAAAGCATCATTCCATTCACCAGAATCATCGTTATAACCAACGCTCTGACAGTTTGTCGCATTGAAATGAATGGAAGTAAAGTGACAATTCATAAAAGCGTAACCACGAATAACATTCACATTCTCTGAGATGACCAAATCACCTGTGAAGCCGTAGCAATAGCTGAAAGCATATTTTCCAATTGAGGTCACAGAATTAGGTATGATTAAATCTCCTGTAAAGCCGGCGCAATAGAAGAAAGCACTATTACCTATTGTTGTCACATAGTTTGGTATAGTCAGGTTGCCCGTGAAGCCGAAGCAATAGTAGAAAGCATAGTCACCAATCGAGGTTACAGAATTAGGTATTATTAAAGAACCCGTCAAATTGGTACAATAGTAGAAAGCGTCTTCTCCTATTGAAGTCAAACCCACAAAGTATTGCAATTCTTCAAACGAAGTGATTACAGTATTGTGATAAAACACATTACCTAAATCGGTTACCGCTGCGGCTTCGGCATAACTCAGTTCGCCATCGCCGTTAGTATCCCAATTGGCCACGCACAGTGCTTTTACGTTGGCATCAGCAAAGTCGATGTTGCCTTCTGGTACAAAGTGAGCCACCAAGGCCATGTCATTAGCTACATGGAAAGTATAAGTCGAATTGTTGGAAACAATTACGCCATTATTATTAGTCCAATTGGCAAACGTGTAGCCTTCGTTGACGGTAGCCGTCACCGTGCAGGCTTGCCCAGCCTCAAATAAACCGCCGCCCGTCACTGTGCCGCCTTCTTCAGGCTCTGCGGCAACGGTAACTGTGCCACCACAAAGCCCTTGGAAATTATTGAAACCTCCCCAAGACTGAGAAGCATAGGTCTCCTCGGAACCACAAGGGACGTAGACGGAAATTGAGAGGGGTACTCCTTCAAAAACACTTTCGCCCAAAGTTGGGGGATTCTCGGCTAAAACCGCCAAAGAAGTCAAGTTGTTGCAATTACCAAATGCCCCATAATTGATAGAAGTCACGGTGTTGGGAATTTCTATTGTAGTAAGACTTGTGCAATTGACAAACGCTGCATCTCCTATGGAGGTCACGCCATTGGGAATTTCTATTGAAATAATGCCTGAACAATCTGTGAATGCACATATTCCAATAGAAGTCACAGAATTGGGAACGACCGTGTTGTTACAGCCGGTGACAAGCGTATTGTCAGCAGTACGAATAATAGCATTGCAATTCTCGCGGGAGTCAAAATATGCGTTATCCGGATCCACCACGATTTGTTCAAAACCACTGCAACCTATAAACGGATTGTATCCAAGATCTGTTACAGAACTGGGGATAGTCAGGCAGCCCGTAAATCCGCTGCAATATTGAAAAGCTTCACTTCCTATATAAGTTACAGAACTCGGTATAGTCAACTCACCTGTGAAGTCATAGCACTCTCCGAATGCCCTGTCTCCAATTGAGATTACCGAATTAGGAATACTTAACGGTCCTGAGAAGTCGCAACCATAGAAAGCAGCATCTCCAATTGAAGTAACGGAATTCGGAATGTTCAAATTGCCTTCAAAACCCCAACACCGAAAGAACGCATGGCTATTTATTGTGGTCACAGAATTTGGAATAACCAAAGAGCCTGTCAAGTTGTTACACAAATAAAAAGCATAGTTGCCTATTGATGTCACCGAATTGGGGATTATTAAAGAGCCTGTCAAATTTCTGCAATAATAAAAAGCATAATTACCAATTGAAGTCAAACCGGTAAAGTATTGCAGTTCCTCAAAAGAAGTGATTTCTGTGTTGTTATAAAACACATATCCCAAGCTGGTTACTGCTGCGGCCTCGTCATAGCTCAATTCCCCATCTCCATCGGTATCCCAATTCGCCACGCAGAGGGCTTTCACGGCTTCATCAGCAAAGTCGATGTTGCCTTCTGGCATAAAGTTTGCCACCAAATCCATATTACCAAACACATTGAAAGAATAATTCGAATTCGTGGAAACAATGGTGCCATTATTGGTCCAATTGGCGAAAGTATAGCCATCGTTAGCGGTAGCCGTCACCGTGCAGGGCTGCCCCACCTCGAACGTTCCACCACCCATTACTGTGCCGCCTTCAACAGGATTCGGCGATACCTCAATGGTATGGGTGGTTTGTTGAATAGTTTGAACGAGACGCACACTTTGGCCGTGGTAGCGGTAGTTATTGTACTGCGGACCGAGGTCGCCACTGCTAAAGTACACGTAGCATGCGTGGCTGCTATTGCTGCTGCACGAGCTCGACCAGTAGTAGCCGTAGCTCCCTACAACATAGACCGAAGTCCCATCACGGTAGCCGGCAGCCGGCAGGAAGACTGCACCGTTCTGCTCCATCTGAGCCCATTGCTCCGAGCTGTAAACGTTGGTCCAGTTGCTGTTGCCAGAGGTGAACCCCAGCCCCTCGGGTGTTGTCCATGCGTCGGGAAGCAGAATCATGCCTTTCTTGCCGTTCACTTTGCCATGCCCGTATTTCGAGGCGGCATCTGTGCGGGTGTTGAACACATAGCCCCATTCGTCGTTGGTCAGCGTGCGCCAGCCGCTGTTCTCCTGGTTACCGCCGTTGCTGATGGCGTTGTAGCCCCAGTCGGCCTGTCCGGTCTGGTCGTAGAGGTTGTAGCTGCTTCTGCCATAGGCATAGTATGAGATACTTCCACTAGTCGTCCAAGGCTGGTAGGCAGTATTGTTGTGGTGGTATCCGCTCGTACCCCAGCCGAACAGGTCGCGGTCGGCAGTCTGGCTGCTGCTGTTCTGGCCATTGTTGCCCAGATAATCCCATTGGTGGTCGGCGAACTTCCAGTAAGGTGTGGCTGCACTACCGATGTACTGTAGGTTGCCTTGCGAAAAGAGAACCTTGTCACCGTTGGCATTAATGGTGAACACACCGTTCAAAGCCCCTTCGGGTTGGGCAAACGCTTTCGTCAATCCCGCCACACTCAACAGCAGGACGAGCAGGACGGTCCAAGCCATCCTTTTCCGATGTAAATGTCTTACATTCATAATGATTAGATTTAGTTATTAGATTGAATTGTGTTTTTCTTATTAAAATCCCGAGCGGGCAATAAAAAACATGGACTTTTACTTTAGTCGGTTAACGGAGGCCTTAGACTGCCTAACACCACAACTATATACAGTAAAGCCCATGTGAAAACACATGGACATCGGCTTTACTGCCCGTGGTGTTGTGAAATTGTCTAAGTTCCGCTAACACAAGCTTTAAGCTAATGCTTTTGTTTTTAATATGCCAAAATCAGGTGCGCCGATGCGCTGTAATCATATTGATGTTGTTTGGTTAGACTTTTATTCCTTTCAATTCGGGTGCAAAGGTAGTGATTTATTCCATACGTTCCCCTTTATTCATCTGTTTTGTATCCAATACGTTTGCGAGGCTTAGCATGAGTGTCACGAAGTTGGTCAAGGGCGTCGTTGATGGCTTCAATCTGTATGGCAATTTCCATATTGGTCCGCTCCTGCTGCTCGTTGATATCGTTTTGGTCGTGAAGAATTTCCTCGACGTATGCATTCAACTGGTCTACCTTGTGAGAAAGTTGTTCGAACTTTAAATCAACCGAAAGCATGGTTGTAATTGCCTTGCGCATCGCAATAAATGCCCGTGTCACCATCACACTCATTTGTACAGCACTGGGGCTGTGCAAAACGGAAGCCAGCATGACGGTGCCGTGTTCTGTGAACGCATAAGGCGGATTTGATTTGTTACGTCGGTTGGACGATGCTATCACATTTTGTGACCGCATATTGGAAATCAGATTATTACGGTCTATTTCTGCCCATTCTTTTTCTGTCAGTTTGAACATAAAATCGCTCGGGAAACGGTCTATGTTTCGTTTGACAGCTTGATTCAATGATCCCGTTTTTACTCCATAAATGGAAGCAAGGTCATAGTCCAACATCACCTTCTGACCACGAATCTCATATATTACATCCTTGATGTTTTCAATGTTTGAAGACCGAACAATCATTATCTCATCGCTCATAGTTAAACAATTGATTCGCTTGTTTATCGATGGCAAAAATAGTGAATTATTCTTTCAAGGACACGCATAATCATTGATTTTTCAAGAAAACCAACAATTTTTCATTGAACTGTCCCACACGGGGAACTCCCGGGACAGCGGGACAGCAAATGGCTTTTTTGGGAATCCTCTCTCTGTGATTTTAACTGTAACAACTGTAACAACTGTAACAGAAGCCATTTTTTTTAAGCAAAAACCTTTCAAAATCCAGAATTTTTGTTTATTTTTGCAATTGCAAAACAAAGCAGCGAATGAGCTACATTAATCCTTGTAACTATCTGTGTTTGTGAAAGATAAATAGCATAGATAGACTTGTAGGCTCTATTCGATACCATAACGCTTTCACAATCAATACATTAAAGGCTTCAAATCTATAGCAAGCCTATACCAACGCTATACCAAGCCTATAGCTCCTTTGAGGTAACTTTAAGGTAACTTTGAGGTAGCTTTGAGATTCCTATAATCTTATGTTTGCTATTAGTGTCCCAACAGTCTCTGCCTGTCCTACCCAGGGACAGTGGGACACCCTGGGACAGGCGGGTTTGTCCGTTGGGGTCAGGTTAGTGCCGTATAGATAATGAAAAACAGCTTATGTCGTTTGCGTAATGCAAAATTGATTACTTTTGCAAAAAATCAGGAATGGACGCAGAGAAAATCATATTAGGAATAGACCCGGGCACGATGGTGATGGGCTATGGTGTCATACAGGAGCAGGGAAAACAACTGGAACTGCTCACGATGGGAGTGATTAACCTGAAGAAACTGGAGAACCAGGCACTTAAACTGAAGAAAATCTTTGAGCGGGTGTTGGAGATTGTCAACGAGTATCATCCCGACGAGCTGGCTATCGAGGCGCCTTTCTTCGGGAAGAACGTACAGTCGATGCTCAAGCTGGGTCGCGCCCAGGGGGTGGCGATGGCCGCTGCCCTCTACCGTGATATACCCATCTTTGAGTATTCACCCAAAACCATCAAGCAGACCATCACGGGCAACGGTAATGCCTCAAAGGAGCAGGTGGCCAAGATGGTGCATTTTATCCTGAAGACCGAAGAGAATCCGCAGTTTTTTGATGCCACCGACGCGGTTGCGGCTGCGGTCTGTCACTCCATCAGCAAAGGCAAGGATGTCAACTACACCAAGCACACAACCGAGAAAGCCAAGGCCCACCGCAAGCCCGACTGGACCAAATTTATTGCAGAAAACCCCGACAGAGTAAAGCTATGATTATCCTCGACAATGTTATCGTCAGCGACGAATTCCTGAACGCCCAGTTCTGCTGCCACCTGCCCCGCTGCAAAGGCTGGTGCTGCGTGGCCGGCGACGCGGGTGCTCCTCTTGAACCCGACGAAATCCAACAAATTGAAGACAATCTGGAAGCCATCAAGCCCTATATGCGCCCCGAAGGTATCAAAGTGGTGGACGACAATGATGTCTACGACTATGATGAGACGGGCGAGCTGGTCACCCCGCTGGTGAATGGCGAGGAATGCGCCTTCGTCTATTTCCACGACAACGGTACCGCGTTATGTGCCATCGAGAAAGCCTATTTGGAAGGTAAATGCGACTTCAGGAAGCCCATTTCCTGCCACCTTTATCCCATACGTCTTGTGGAGAAGGACGGCTTCGTCCACATCCTCTATCACGAATGGAGCGTTTGTGTGCCCGCCAAGCGCAAAGGTGAGCGTGAAGGTATTCCCTTGTGGAAGTTCCTCCGCGAGCCGATGATACGCAAGTTTGGCGAGGAGTGGTACGCGAAATTAGAGAAGATGACAAGACGATAGACGTTTGGCTTGTCCCGAGTCTCGTGTCCCGCGTCCCGAAGTCCCGCGTCCCCAATATGCAGTTTAATTTTGAATAGTTACTTGGTTCTTCCGCACTTTAGTTGAAAGAGACGACCCCCTTGAGTCAAGGTTTGTTGTGTGATAACATCCATTTCCATGCGGGAATAACATGTATTGTTTTTCCTTCTTTCAGGATGGTTTCTTCTTCATCATGCGTTATAATGTACATGGTTTCGCATTTTGTTTTTTTACAAGCTTCCATTATCCCTTCGATTTCACGCTGTCGAGTCTCAGTATCTGACAAATCCCAGCATACTTGGAAAAGTGCTTTCACCTGTTGCTCATGCTGGACCACGAAATCACATTCCTTGTTACCTGTAAAATAGGTGATTTTTTCAAATGGCTGACGATACCGATACAAATGTAGCAGTATCGCGTTTTCAAGCAACTTGCCATTAACATCGTTTTGCGGAAGCAATACGGCTTGTCTCAGACCATTGTCAATGAAGTAGTATTTACGCAGCGCCTGTTGTTCCTCTATCAGCGAAGGTGTATATTTGGAAATCCTCAAAAACATGAAACATTCGCAAACATAGTCTGCCCAGAGATAAAGATCGTCTTTGCTGATTTTGAATCCTTGAGACTTTATGTCGTTGTATATGGCATTGATGGAGGTAGGTTTGGTTAGGTTGTTCATCAACCGTTTGATGAAATAGCGCAAAACACCGGTATTGCTGATACTATGGCGTTCCACCAAATCGCGAAACAGCATGGCATCAAAATACCCCTGCAACTTCTTGTTGCGTAAGGATTTTGATTCGGTAAGGACAATCTCAGGGAAAGCACTTTCAACACAAAATTCATCCCATTTCAAGCGTAGCTGGGTTATTTCCTGCTCCGACAGATGATGAGTCTTGGTTCCGGAGAACTGGCAATATTCTTTGAATGACAATGGATAAGTTTCTTCTTCGATAGCCCATCCCCGAAGTGTAGTCGCGATTTCTTGCGATAGCATCTTGGCGTTGCTTCCTGAAACAAAGATATTCTTGCAATAGGATTTGAATAACCGCATGATAAACAATTCCCAGTTGTCTATGAGTTGTATCTCATCGAAAAACATATAAATGTCTTTCAACTCTTGCGAGGGATAGAGTTCACGATAGGCTTCGAGCACTTTTTCCAAGTCGGACGAGGTCAACCCGGCAAGGCGTTCATCATCAAAGCCTACCCATAGGATAGCTTCTGGCGACACCCCGCTTTCAACCAGGGCATTGATGGTAAGTTGCATTCGCGATGACTTTCCGCATCTTCTTACTCCTACAACAGAAATTATGGATCCGCTGTTTTTGGGTAAAGCGACCTCTCTCTCAATCATTGCAAAAGGAATTTCCTTTTGTTTTGTGACAATCAATGATTTAAAAACATCTTTTAGCATGGTCATCTGGTATATTTTGTGCGCAAAAATACAAAGTTTCCTAAAATAAAAGAAACTTTTTGATAATCTTTCCTAAAAAGAGGGAGACTTTTCTAAAACACCTGTTATGGCGGATATGCGTTCAGCAAGCCTATGTGCCTTTTTTATCATAGAAATATGCATTAACAATCATAAAAATCAATAAAATCAACACAAAAGCCAAACAATATAAAGAATTCCTTTTACGGGTCCTTTCATTTTCTGTTTGTTGATAAAAATCAAATATAATCTGATATCTCTTTTTTTTCAAAAAATATGCTATGTTGAAAGCTAGTATAATAACAGCAAAACCAATCTCATAATAAACAGAATTGTCATTATGCCTCAAAAAGCCACAAATTTCAAAGCCACAAACATATAAAAACATCATCATAGTTAAAACAACGCAGTATAAAAAGCATGAGATTATGATTATGGCAACACTAATATCATCAATTTTAGGGTGACGATTCCCACTATGCAGCTTCATATAGTTTAACATGATGGCGTAAAAGAACCTGTTGTACACCCTTTTAAACATATGCATTTTTATTTGGGGACTTCTATTTTTTACTTCTTCGCGTTGCCGCCGACCTTGATGCGAAGTCCGTTAAACATCAAGATAAGCAAACAACGCTGCAAAATTAATTCTTTTATCTATCTATTCATAGGATGCAAAAAATCCAAAAGGTTGCAGTTTGTTGATATTTTTTTGCTTTAGTTGATTCAACTACTTGATTTTTTAGTTAGTTAATCAATTCATTCCAAGTCGCATGACTTGCTCGTACCGGCACAGGTTGTAGACCAGGTTTGTCAGGGTGTTGTAGGCCGCGTTCCGCGCAAAGCCGACCACTCGGCTGGACATTCCGTGAAGGCACTCTTCCATGTACCCGAACACATGTTCCACCCTCACGCGCAGCTTCGAGTTCTTCCTGTTGATGGTCTCCTGCCGTTTCCATTCTGCCCCCATTCTGCCCCCTTGCTGAATGCGTTCTGAAATCAGAAAGGAATCAGCAGGGGGACAGCAGGGGATGGGAGCTGGTGCTGCTGTTGATGGGATGTGTAATATGCTTCATTTGCTACGGTTTCGATTTTCAAGTTTATTCTAGTAAAATTAGAAGAAAAAACAATGTTCGTAAATCCTATTTGTCTATCTTTGCAAAAGCAATCATAAGAAGATGGAGCAGAATAATTCAAAAAAGGAACTTCGAATCTATGATGGAACTCTAAAGGAGTACACGGAAGAATTGTGGAAAAACAAACGTGGCGACGGAACAGTAGTTAAACTTGGCGAGATACATCCAGCCATTGTTCGTGAATTGGCCAAAATTATTATCCTATTAGAGGACACCAGAGTCATCGTCGACCAACGCTCAGCCACCAAGTATTTCACCCATCCCAAATCGAAAAAGGGAGCACTACTCCCTATTGATGAGTATGGATTGCTTGAAAAGGCCGTGGAAAAACCATACAAACTATATGAAGATGCCACCCAAGGCGATTTGGTTTACATCTATTCCTATCCTTACACACATGGGAAGCTCGTCAAACTCGTTGTCCAACCCAACTATCAGAAGAACGGGCGGACTTATAACAATGCCAAATCATGGGGCGTCATCCAGGAGGGTAATTTGAACAACCCCAAGCAGTATCGTTTAATTTGGGAAGAAACGCAAAACGGGGCTTGATGCCCCGTTTATTGAATCGGCGAAGGGAGTCGAACCCTCAATCTGCTAACCAGGAGCCTCGCTACCATGTTGCGACCATCAACCGATTACGCCGCAAAGATAACACAACTTTTTCATTCCACAAGTGTTTTGCTAAAAAATGTGACTTTATCATTAGGTTTTGCTTTTTAAGGTATCGACTTTAGTCAGTTTGCAAATCGACTATAGTCGGCCATTCGGTTTGCAAGAGCTGTTATATTTTCCCGCTGTTAATCATAGCTTTAAGAAATAATTCTATACCAAACAGCACAATGGCAATTAAGGGATATAAAATAGCACCTATGTGCTTCTTTCCTGTCCATTCATTTTTATGTTTCTCCATAATTTGTTTGCCTTTATCTTTGGCTACCAAACGGATATACAAAACAACAATAGAGCAGAGAAAAACCACGGGAAAAATATAAATATAGAGACTGCTAAAATCCGACGTCGGCATTATGAAATAGTAATAAGCCATAACGACATCCATGAAATATATGAGTATACCAAACGAAATACAAATCACAGCAGTAAATGCTGGCGCATCGCCATCACCAACTTTTATCGCCCAATTGTAATACTTAAAGAAAAGATATTCAAGGAAACGCATTGTCTTAAGGTTTGAATTTTTAAATTGAATCATTGTCTCATTGTAAAACGGGTGAACGCTCAATCAATTCTCTGTAAAGATCTTCAAAGTCTCCGCTCCATTCTGATCCCTTCAGGTGTTCGGCGTTGTATTCGCACTGCTCTATGAAGCGTTCAGCCACTCTACCGTTTCCATTCTGCCTCCATTCTGCCCCCTTGCTGAATGCGTTCTGAAAACAGAAAGGAATCAGCAGGGGGACAGCAGGGAATGGTCGTCTTGACGGTGTGTTGCCGGTTATTCCTTCACCACCTTGTCAGTAAAAGTCTTTCCATCTTCAAGAGTTACCTTCATCAGGTACTGCCCAGCGGCGAGGCCTTCCAGTCCGATGCTTTCAAGGCCCTGTGTCCGGGTTTGCAGCAGGCGGCCTTGCAGGTCGTACAGCTCGATGCGGGCGGGCTGCACGTCGGGGGAATATTGCAGGTGCAGCTCGCTCTGCACGGGGTTGGGGTAGAAGGCGTAGGGGCGAATGGCAAAGCCCTGCTCTTCAAGCGCGTCATAGTCGTCGTGGACGATAAGATAGAACACTTCCGAGTGGTCGAGATAACCGGTTTGATCCAATGCGGTAATACCCATGATGGCTACGCTGTTGTTATCAAGCACAGCCATCCTGCCGTAGTCCCTTCCATACTCACGGCTGAGGCAGTGGCGCTGCCAAATGATGTTTAAGTCGCTGTCCATCTTTACAACTGACACTTGGCTCTCTTTAGCGAAACTTTGAGTGAAATAAGCGAAATAGACATGACCGTCCTTGCTTTTTTCCAAACCTATGGGTTGGGCACCGCAGTCACCGTGATCAATGTAGGGCTCCGAGAGGAATTTCCTCCGGGCCAGTAGATGGAAATCCCTGTCATATTTCATCACCGCTACGCCATCATCCTCAACATGAGGCAATAGGGGATATGGCCTATTATAGTGCCTCGCGACAAGAAAGCAGCCATCGTCCATGCCCATCAGTTTTGTCGCAGAACCATCGTTGTCGTAATTCACATAGTCAGGCGGGCCGCTCTCTCGTGGCAAAGTGTAGAATCCTGTCACGTCAAACTTTGAGTCTAACAAATAGCAGTTTATAAAACGATTATTGTCATAATGATCCCCCCAGCAACAATAGGTCAGAGGCGATTCGCTGAAAACGATAGGCCCGTCCAGATTACCAGCATCGATTCTCAACGTATCAATGCTATTGTGGTACTTGACAGTCCCGTCTACACCCATTCTGACGAAATGAAATTCCAAAGGTGAGGAATGATAATCATAGTATGAGAGTATGATGTCACCTGCTGAGTCAAGAAGCACCCCCGGGTCTCCGCTGTTGGCTGTGAAGTCGGCAACGGGAACGATGGTCTCGGTGGAGTCAAAATCCAAATGGTCATCAAAGTGTTTGATTTTTATGTAGCAACTTCCATTGATGTAATCGGTGGCAAATTCTGCAAAAATGTTGCCATCGCCCTGTGGCATTTTTGCAGTGAGATGCCAAGGCAGATGCTCATACGGCATGAACAATGTGTCTGATACTGTAAGCAGCGCGTCATGTCGCGAGACCTTGTGCAACGTATAGCCTACAGGACTATACGGGTATAAGTCTGCTATCAGGATACCGCCAAGGAGGCAACTGTCCGACATTCCCATAAAGGTGGCCGTTTGGGCGTAATGACGTCCAATGTTGTAATGGGGGAGGGAGTCCACGGTCTGGGCCTTTGCCGTTCCGGCTCCTATTCCCAAGGCCATCAACAATGACAAGGCTAATGTTGCTTTTTTCATGGTTGTAAGTTTTGAAAGTGAATGATGTAATTAATAAGTAAGTATGTGTTGTTTAGTTCTTCTCAAAGTCGCCCTGGGCCATGTAGTCGCCCATCACGCCTCCTTTCTCATGTCCTGTTCCGGCTGCGCCGCTGGCGTAGCACCATGCCCCTGAAAGGGTAAAGCAGAGCATCAGAACTAATGTTGCTATTCTCTTCATCACAATATTTATAAAATGCAATGCAAAAATAAAGCGGCGAAGATATTCCTGTCAAGGAAAAAATGGTACGAAAAGGTACGGGTTTTTTGGCCTACGTCTTGATTAACAATCGGATAGCTATACGGAAAGCATGCTGTGCAGGGTGTGGTACAGGCTGTCCGTTGTCCCGATAATGCGACTGATTTTTCTGCATCGGTCGCAAACCGTAGTATAGGCCTTTTGCAACAGTGCGGAAATGTCAGCTTCATTTAAGCCAAGCAGGATAAGGCAGCAATAATCCATGTCGCTGTCGGTTAAACCGGGGTATTGCTTGTGGATGTTCGAAATAAACCGTGGCAGGTTTTGTTTGGCCGCATTGCGCAAGGCCAACAGTTGATCCCTGTTGAGCGCATAGCTCTTATAAACAAGGTAGTCCATTTTTGACTTGAATTGTTGCTTATGGGTAAGTTCGACAATGTAAAGGCAGACAGGAGCGTTTACAAAAGCACTATAGTCGTCAGAAAGCTCAGATTCTGAAAGAGCATCTTTCGCCAACATTTGTTCCAATCGGTTCGAAACATCGCGTAGCTCCTCATTGCTCCGTCTTAAGCGCCCCGAGAGGGCTGCCTGCTGCACTTTATGGGTTTTACGTTCGGTTTCTATCTGCGTTTCAAGATGTTGCTTCTTTTCCTCTTCCTCTTTCAGCATCTGTTTGTGTCGGTATTGCAATAGTAAAATGATAATAGTAGAAACAAACAATAATATGCTGATAACCAATATGATTCGATGCCTAAGTATGATTTTTCTGTTTAATATGTTTTGCATTGTCTCGTAATCGTACTGCTTCTGGATGCGGAAAAGGGATTGCTCCTGATGCTGATTCATAACGTCATACAAGGCGTACTTGTGTTTTTCATAGTAATTCAGTGCTAATGAATCTCGGCCCTGAAATTCTGCAAATCGGAATAATGCTTCGTAAGCTGAGACTTTGGTCTCTTCCTTTACATTGGTTATATCCAAGATTGATTCCAGACATTGATAATTTGAAGCAACAGAGTCCATCATTCCCAATGCATTATAGGCCTTTCCTAAATTCAAATAAAGCATAGCTTTTTCTTGGTCAGTCAAATCGGCCTCCGTCATTTGCTTAAGGCAATTAATAGATTGTTTATATTTGCCTTGTAAACGGTAAAGCACGGCATAATTGATCAAGACTTTGTGCTTTAACTTGGACCTATTGTCATCGCCCAAATATGCGAGGCTTCGTTGGAAAAAAAGCTCTGCACTGTCGGTTTGCCCCAACAACACATAGACTGTAGCTATGCTGTTTTCTATTAGAGCCAAACTGTTGGATTGCCTGCCGACATAATCACTGGCAAGATTAAGGGCATTCAATGCCTCTTGTTTTCTGCCTTCATAGTAAAGCATCTTTCCCATCCTGTATTCCGCCCGCGCCACCGTGAGGCTGTCGTTAGACAGCAGACCGTATTGCTCGGCATCCTTAAACGAGTGCATGGCGGCTTCCTTTTCATTGTAATGCTGCTGGACGTAGCCGCTGTAGAGCGCGGCATGGGCGGCCTTGGCGTATTGCTTCTTCTTGGCGTAATGGTCGGCGGCATGTTCCAGCTCGGGGCTGGTGGCTATGCGGTAGGCCGTGTCCTCAAAGCTGTCGTCGTCCAAGGGGGCATCGCGGAAAAGGGCCTCGCCTTGCAGCAGGGCCATGTCCATGCGCTGCCGCTCGCTGAAATAGACGGGCATACGCAATACGCTGTCAATCAGGCGGGCGGTGCTGTCGGGCAGGGTGTCGGCCAAAGCCTCGGCCCGCGCCACCATGCGCTTAGCCTCGCGACGGGGGCTGTGGCAGGCCGTCAGCACAAGCAGCGCCGCCAACATGAATACTATGTAAAACCGCCGTTTCATCGCGGCAAAGGTACGAAATTTTCTTCCTCACTTGGAAAAACAACAATACTGATTAGGAGTGAAAATGGTGTTGTCGGCACAGCACTGGATTTTAACTCATCCCGATGAGTTTGTCAACTCATCCCGATGAGTTCATCAACTCATCCTGATGAGTGTGAAAACTGACCGTTGAAACACTAAGGCAAAATCCTCCTTCCGACGGGTATATATACTCGTGCCCTACGGGTATATATACTCCTGCCCCACGAGTATATATACCCGTCCCAAACGTCCCTATAGGGCTGTCGAGAATGAATTTTTCCTTTCGTTTGCGGTTCAAAGTGGCTTTCGGCAGGTCTTCAAGTCGATTCTCCGTAGGATTGCGGCTGTCTTCTCGTTGCGATGCTTAATATGCGGTTTGTTTTTCTTGTCATGATGATGGGTTTTAGCAATAGAGGAGTATGGGGATTATTATTAGTCTGATTATTGGTCAAAACACCGACCTTTTTCTATATTAAACTAAGTTAGCAACCATTTCCATGCAGGAATCACTTCTATGGATTGGCCGTTGCCGATTTCGATTAAGGATTCTTCGTCATAGGTCACAATCACCATCCTGTCCAAATGCTGGTAGGCATTCAGTTTCTTAAGTGCTTCCACTTCACGAGTATATGTATCTTGGGCATCCTCAGCCATAATGGAATATGACGCCTGTATGGCATACGACTCTTCGGGGATATAGAAGTCGACTTCGACTGCCTTGTTGTAAAAGAACAATTGCTCTCCAAACTTTCTGTGAAGATGAATGGCGCACACATTCTCCAATAGGGCGCCTTCACCACCGGAGAGGAAGATGCTTAGCAGGCCGTTGTCGACGAAATAGTGCTTCTTCACGGTTTCCTTCTCTACGAACTTTGAGGCATAGTTCTCCAACGAAAACAATAAGCAGGCGTCTTTAGCATATTTCACATAATCGATGACGGAAGCTGTCGATGTGCTCACGCCAGTAGCTTTAACCAAATTGGCAATCCTTGTAAAAGAAACAGGCTGCATGACGCTCTCCGCCATCCGTTTGAAGGCCAGCCTTAAAGCCAATTCATTCTTGACCTTGTTGCGTTGGATGATGTCTCCAAGCAGAATTTTTTCATACAAGTCGTTCAACCAATGTCGCAAATACGAATTTGTTTATTATCGTCAAACAATTATTGAAATTTTTGTTTAATGACACCAAACAAATATATGAAATAAGAAAGAGAAAAGAGTCTGCTCTATACATCTTTTCAAGAGATAAACAAGGTAGACCTGTGTTGCAGTTGCAGATGAAAAAATATAAAGAGGAGTCCTGCTGAGACAATAGGGCTGGGACAGTCAGGGCACTTAACAATAAAAAAGACCTTCCCGCGTTTCCAATTTGTCGTATCTTTGCCGAATCAATCCGCTGTGAAGTGAAACGCCTGCTCGTCATATTGGCCCTTTTGTTCTGTTCAGTCGCCCTTTTTGCGCAAAAGGAGGTCGTCGACGAGCAAGGACGACGGCCTTATTATGGCTATATCATCTCGGCCAGCACTTACGAGCCAATACGTAATACTCACGTCATCAGCAAGATGGCCCACTGCGGCACCATCAGCAATATGGATGGTCGCTTCGTCATTCCGGCTAAGGGCGTTGATACGCTGTGGGTGAGTTGTGTCGGTTATTCGCGCCGGCTCATCGCTATCGACTCCACGATGTCATCGGGACGAGATACACTGTTCGTCGCCTTGCAGAGTGATACCATCACCTTGCGCGAAGTAACCATCATGCCCTTCTACGACTACGAGACTTTCAAAGATATGCTCATTCACATGCCATCCATCAAGACACCACGCGAGTTGCAACGCCTTGAGGAAGAATTGGATGAGCTATGGCTGAGCCGCGCCCCAGCCGGCAACGGTATGGTCACCGTCACCGCCAACCCTATTCAATTCCTTTACGACAAGTACAACAAGTCGGCCCGCACCCAAGCCCGTCTGCTGCGCAACCGCAGGATGTACAACGAAGTGCTGCGTGAGCAGGGCCGCACCGACGAGTTGTTGCCCGACTCGCTCGACTATCCTATTAATTATAGTGTATTCGAGTTGGACGAGGAAAAGGAAACGGGAAGCAAACCCTTGGTGCCCCGAAAGAAATACATCCGCTTGGGACAATAGCCCTATGATGCTGCGCAACTGGCTTGATAGTATCCTCAACCTGTTTTATCCGCGTGTCTGTGCGGCTTGTGGCGAGTCGTTGCTCAAGGACGAGGAGACGGTATGCCTCAAATGCCGCTACACCCTTCCGCGTACAGGCTATGAACGCTATCCCGACAACCCTTTGGCACAGACTTTCTACGGACGGGCCAACATTCACGCTGTGACAGCTTGCTACTTCTTCGCCAAGTCGGGCAAGGTGCAGCACCTCATCCACCAGCTGAAATACAAAGGCAACAAGGATGCGGGGGCCTTCCTCGGCAAGCAGTTGGGCGAGAGCCTCAAGGACGCACCCTTGTTTCAGGGCATCGACGTCATCATCCCTGTGCCGCTGCATCCGCGACGCGAGAGGCAACGCGGCTACAACCAAAGCCTCATCATTGCCCAAGGCATCAGTGGGGTGACGGGCATTCCTGTGGGCAACCAGTACCTCTTCCGAACGAAATACAATGAAACACAGACCCGAAAGACTGCCGAGGAGCGTTACAACAACGTGCAGGGCATCTTCGAGGTGCGCCGGCAGGAGGAACTAAAAGGAAAGCACGTCCTCCTTGTAGACGACGTGCTTACTACGGGCGCCACTTTGGAATCGTGTGCGCATCAGTTGGAAAGCGTTCCCGGCATCACCATCAGCATTGCTGCTGCGGCCTGTGCAGGGAATTAATTCTATTACACTTGGTAATTCTTCGGGGCTTCTTCTCCGTTGAGGACTCTCAGGCCGTTCAGAGCCAAAGCCTTCATCTCGTCCTCGCCAGGATAGACATAGACGGGAGCGATCTTCTCCACGTGCTCCTTGATGATGCCGCAGAAGGTCTTGTCGTAGGCCATACCGCCCGTGATGTAGATGCCATCCACATCCATGCTGAATGCCGAAGCAGCCAAACCACCGATTTCCTTGGCAATCTGATAGGCCATAGCGCGATACACTTTCTCCCAATCCTTGTTGCCAGCCTTCACGGCGTTTTCCACTTCGAGGGCATCGTTGGTGCCGAGATAAGCCACCAAACCACCCTTGCCTTTCAGCATTTGGCCGACTTCCTTCTTGGTGTATTTACCGCTGAAGCAAGCATCTACAAGGAAACCAGCCGGCAATGAGCCAGCGCGTTCAGGCGTGAAAGGTCCGTCGCCATTCAAAGCGTTGTTGGTGTCAACCACGCGACCTTTCTTGTGGGCACTCACCGAAATGCCGCCACCGAGATGGACACCGATGAGGTTCATGTCTTCATACTTCTTGCCAAGATCTTTGGCCAGCTGGCGGGCGATAATCTTTTGGTTTAAGGCATGGAAGATAGAAATGCGCGGAAACAGCGGGTGACCCGAATAACGCGCTACTTCGTCCATTTCGTCAACAACGACAGGGTCGGCAATATAGGCCTTCACACCGATTTCCTTGGCGATATCGTTGGCAATCAAGCCACCGAGATTGGAAGCATGTTCGCCGTTGTAGCCTTCGTAAAGGTCTTTGATCATGAGTTCGTTCACTTCGTAAACGCCTGAGACGAGCGGACGAAGCAAGCCGCCACGCCCCACGACACAAGTCATTTCACTCAAGTCGATGCCAGCCTCTTTCAACTCACGCTTGATGGCTTCGGTGCGGAAAGGCTTCTGGTCGGCGATGTGCTCGTATTTCGAGACTTCTTCGGTGGTGTGCTTCAAGTTCTTCTTGAAGACTTGCTCTTCGCCTTCAAACACGGCGATTTTCGTCGAGGTGGAACCCGGGTTTATCGTTAAGATTTTGTGTGCCATGATACTAAATTTATGTTATTATTGTGATGACCTGTGACGCGAAGCGTGTCCAGCATTATGCCAGCATAGCAGCGAGGGCGATGGAATACAATTTCGTCTTGGAAGTATCGCCGCGCGAAGAAAGCACGCAAGGCACCTTGGCACCCATCAGCATGGCGCCGATTTCGCTCTTGTCGAACTTCGAGCAGCACTTGTAGAACACATTGGAAGCTTCGAGGTTGGGGAACACGAGGCAGTCGGCATCGCCGGCCACGGGGCTCTTCA
>CAMYYB010000002.1 GCA_947303335.1 uncultured Bacteroidales bacterium
TACTTCATTTAGTGCTATAGTTAGTGCATTAAAAGTCGTCAAAATTACAACCTTCTTGGAAAGTACGCAAGAAAAAAATTCATTTTCGCTGTTTTTTTCTTCTCCATTTTCCTATAATTGATTACAACATTTTGATATATAATAATTTATGCAAAACAGAAATTTTCATTTTTTTTCCACGTTTTTCCAATCTGAGGCAAAAATCGAGCAATAAAGTTGAATTTTTCGGGTTGAATTGGAAGAAAACGGGGTTAAATTAGGAGAAAAACGGATTGCTCCGTTGCCTCCTACGCATTCTTTCAGCGTGCCGCTTGTCCTGTTGAATCATTTTTTTGGTCTTTTTCGCCTGATGTTTATAGTGTGCCGACTTGGCCTGTTCGAACTGTTTTTTCGACTGTCTTTCCATTCTCTCCATCTGACGCTCGGCCTTTCGCATCGCCCTTGTCTTGTTGGACGCACAGGAACTGAACAGCAGAAGCAGGCTCATCAACACAACAATGAAAGTGGTTTTTCTACTCATATCCGTATGATTTGGTCGCAAAAATAAGAAATTTTCCGCCCACCGTATACTTTCAGACGTGTTTTTTGCGTTACTTTGTCATGATGAAAAACCGCATTTTACACCTATTAATATTAATAGCACTCCTGGCAACGCTGCAAAGCTGCGAGAAGTATCCGGAAAACCCCAACCGGCCCACTACGCCTTTCTCGTTCTCCATCTACCCTAACTTGCTTCAGTATCAAGAGATTAACTTTACCAGTGGATGGATTTATCTTACCTCTGAAGTGGAAAGCACCAGTCGGGGAATCATCGTCTTCCGCCAAAGTCAGAACGAATTTCTGGCCTACGACCGTTTGCCCCCCAACGAGCCTAACGCCTGCACCGATAGCGAGGGGCACACCACCCGACTCGTGGTCGATTTCCCCTTTGTGGTCGACCATTGCAACAACGCCTACTACAACATCCTGAACGGACAAATCATCGTCGCCGAGCCCGACATGATTCCCAACTTCCCCACCGAGGGCGTTCCAGTCTACCCGCTTATCCAGTACCACACGCAGTACGACGGGAACAAATTGACCATATACAATTGATTTCCAAAGCTATAGATTACGATTGTTGAAAAATGTAGAAAAAGTGGAGACGGAAATCCTTGCAAGGTTTCACAGGTCGGACTACTTTTGCAGCGTAATCGTAATACTACCTCATTTTGTGCATACCCATTGACGAAGCCTGCCCTTCGGGCGCAGGCTTTGTCAGTCTTCCATCACCTGGGTCTGCCGCTCGATGGAAGCCTGATGTATGGCCTCGAACACCTTATTTATTAATATAGGCGTCAGACCCATGCTTTCACCCACAGCGATATGGTCGTCGAGAATCTTTTTCCACCGGTCCATCTGCACCACAGTGACGTTGTGGCTTTTCTTGTATTCGCCAATCTGGTCGCTGACTTCCATACGTCGGGCCAGCAGTTGCAGCAACTCGCTGTCAATGTCATCTATCTCGCCGCGAAGTTCAGCAAGGTCGCGTTCCACATAATTTGAATGCTTCGAGCGGAAGCTCAGGTTGTCCAGCAGTTGTTTCAATTCATCCGGCGTGATTTGCTGCCTGGCATCCGTCAACGCCGCATTGGGGTTGATGTGACACTCAATCATCAACCCGTCGGCGGCCAAGTCGAGGGCTTTCTGGGCTGTGGATTGCAGCAACTCACGATTGCCGCAGATATGGCTGACATCGGTGATGATAGGCACGTTGAGCCGTTGCGTCAGTTCAATCGGGATTTCCCACATCGGGAAGTTGCGGAAAGCGGTCTCCTTATAATAGGAGAAACCGCGATGCACCGCGACCAAGCGTTTCACCCCAACCTTCTGGAACCGCTCGAAAGCACCCATCCAAAGGTTCAAGTCGGGCGCGACGGGATTCTTGATGAGCACGGGGACATCCACACCTTTCAAGGCATCGGCCAGCTGCTGCACCGAGAAGGGGTTGACCACCGTGCGGGCTCCAATCCACAGGGCATCGACCTCATACTTCAGAGCCAGTTCCACATGATCGGGCGTAGCCACTTCGGTAGCGGTAGGCAGACCCGTTTCACGCTTGGCCTCACGGAGCCAGACGAGTCCCTGCTCTCCCCTACCCTCAAAGGCGTCAGGCCGGGTGCGGGGCTTCCAGACGCCGCCTCTCAGAAGCTTCACCTCCGGGATTTTTGCCAATTCACGGGCCGTTGCGAGAATTTGCTCCTCGCTTTCCACGCTGCAAGGACCAGCGATAATCAAGTGGTTGTATATCTGTGTTTCCGGGTGCGCCATATCATCTCTAATGTCAACGTGCAAAAATACGGCTTTTCGGCGGAAAAACTTCCACTAATCCTTGCAAAAATGGAAAAATTTATGTACTTTTGCACCATTGAATAGCGAAACCCCATCAGGCCACCTATGCTCTTGCAATCCTCTGTATTTCACCACATTACGACACGTCAATAGACTTGCATATCTATACAGCAGGATAATTCGCTCATTCACAATACATTACAAGCAAAAACCCTATACCAACGCTATACCAAGTCTATACCAACGCTATAGGCGGGCTGAGGTAACTCTAAGGTAACTTTAAGGTAACACTGAGATACGTCCGAGATACGTCTCCACTGGGTCTCAGCAGACACCCTAACTACAGGCAGAAAACAGAAAGGGAAAAGATTGACATATCTTGTATTTTACAGCAAAAATGACAAACCATTGCTTTTTTTTCGTAACTTTGCACTCAAATTATTACCGCCAATAAGAAAGACAACATACAATGAAAAGAGTAGAGATCAAGCAAGCCTTGCAGATGCAAGCCTCTGACAATGAGATAACCGTAATGGGCTGGGTGCGTAACAAGCGCGGCAGCAAGAACGTGGCCTTCATCGCCCTCAACGACGGCTCGACCATCAACAACCTCCAACTGGTCATCGACCTGAACGTCATTCCCGAAGAAAACCTGGCTTTGATGCACGCCGGTGCCTCGCTTTGGGCTAAGGGCATTTTGGTCGCCTCGCAGGGCAGCGGACAGGCTGTCGAGCTTTCCGTGAAGGAAATCGGCCTGTTCGGTCCCGCCAATCCTGACGAATACCCGCTGCAACCCAAGAAGCACTCCTTGGAGTTCCTGCGCGACATCGCCCACCTGCGTTTCCGCACCAATACCTTCGGAGCCGTGATGCGTCTGCGCCACGCTATGGTGTTCGCCATCCATAAGTTCTTCACTGAGAGAGGCTTCTACAATATCCATACGCCTTTGATTACCGCTTCGGATGCTGAGGGTGCCGGCGAAATGTTCCAAGTAACCACCCTTGACCTCAACAACATCCCTCGCGACGAGGAAGGCAAGATTGACTACAAGCAGGACTTCTTCGGCAAGTCGACCAACCTAACCGTGTCGGGTCAGCTGGAGGGTGAGTTGGCGGCAACGGCTTTGGGCAAGATTTACACCTTCGGTCCCACCTTCCGCGCCGAGAACTCCAACACCACACGCCACTTGGCCGAGTTCTGGATGATTGAGCCCGAAATGGCCTTCTACGACATCACCGACAACATGGACTTGGCCGAAGAGATGTTGAAATACTTGATTCAGTACGCTTTGGACAACAACATGGACGACCTCCAGTTCCTCAGCAAGCGCCTGCAGGACGAAGAGAAGGGCAAGAAAGAGGAAGAAAAGTCGATGGAACTCATCAGCAAGCTGCACTTCGTTTTGGAACACGAGTTTGTCCGCCTGACCTACACCGAGGCCATCGACATCCTGCACAACTCCAACTACAACAAGAAGGGCAAGTTCCAGTATCCCGTCAACGGCTGGGGTGTCGACCTTCAGTCGGAGCACGAGCGTTACCTCGTCGAGAAGCACTTCAAGAAGCCTGTCATCCTGACCGACTACCCGAAGGAAATCAAGGCTTTCTACATGAAGCAGAACGAAGACGGAAAGACTGTCCGCGCTATGGATGTGCTCTTCCCCGGCATCGGAGAGATTATCGGAGGCTCCGAGCGTGAGACCGACATCAACAAGCTGCTCAACCGTATGCACGAGGTCGGCATTCCTGAGGAATCCATGAACTGGTACTTGGACAGCCGCCGCTTCGGTTCGGTGCCCCACTCCGGCTACGGACTCGGCTTCGAGCGTCTGCTGCTCTTCATCACCGGAATGACCAACATCCGCGATGTTATCCCCTTCCCGCGTACACCTAAGAACTGCCTGTACTGACCTTATTATGACATCCGGACGCATTCGATGCGTCCCTACAACCAATAATTGACAATGCCTAATCAACGATTGACTCAAACCCAGCGGCAGGAGCTGAAGCTCTCGCCACAGCAGATACAGCTAATGAAGCTGATGCAACTGCCTTTAATCGAACTCGAACAGCGCATCAAGGAGGAGATGGAAATCAACCCCGCCCTTGAGGACACACGAGAGAACGACTATGACGACAACGAGCCAATCGATAACGAGAACGACAACGAAACCGATAACGGGGAAAACGACGACTACAACGACGACGAGGTGGACTTCAGCAAGGACGATGAGTTTGACTTCAACGACTACCTGCCTGAAGAAGACCTTGACGACTACGCCTACAAGCTGCACACCAACAACTACAGCAGCGACGACGACCCCTACGAGTCACCCATCGTCAACGAAGAGACCTTCCAAGACTACCTGAACCAACAGTTAGCCTATCACGACCTCACCGACGAGCAACTCATCATCGGGGAATACATCATCGGCAACCTGGATGACAACGGCTATCTGAGCCGCCCCATCCTCAATATCGTTGATGATATGCTGTTCACGATGAACGTGGAGACCACTGAAGAGGAAGTGGCCAAGGTGTTGGCTATTGTGCAACAACTCGACCCGCCCGGTATCGCTGCCCGCGACCTGCAAGAATGCCTGCTGATACAGCTGAAGCGCTTGCAGGAAGACAATCCCTTCAAAGACTACAGCCTCTCCATCACCATCATCAAGGACTTCTTTGAGGAATTCACCAAAAAGCACTACGACAAGATTGGCAAAAAACTGGAAGTCAGCAACCGCGAGCTGAAGCCCGCCCTCGATGAAATCCTGAAACTCAATCCCAAGCCTGCCGACGCCTCCAACAACGCCACCAAAAACATCCACTACATCACCCCCGACTTCTTCGTCTTCATCAGAGACGGTAAAGTCGAGCTCTCCTTGGATGGACGCAATGCCCCTGAGCTTCACGTCAGCAAGCAGTACCTCAAGATGCTGGAAGACTTCTCGAAGAGCAAAGACTCGCGCAACATGCAGGAAGCCGCCCTGTTTGTAAAGCAGAAAATCGATGCCGCCAAGTGGTTCATCGATGCCATCAACCAGAGGCAGAACACGCTGTATATCACCATGAAAGCTATCATCGACATCCAAGAGGAGTATTTCCTCACCGGCGACGAGACCAAGCTCAAGCCCATGATCCTCAAGGACGTGGCCGACAAGGTAGGCTTGGACATCTCCACCATCTCCCGCGTGGCCAACAGCAAATACGTGCAAACCCCCTACGGCACCCATCTGCTCAAGTTCTTCTTCAGCGAAGGCATCACCAACAAGGAAGGCGAAGAAGTATCGACCCGCGAAATCAAAAAGATACTGAAAGACAGCGTAGACAACGAGGATAAATCCAACCCCATGACCGATGAGCAACTGATGCTGGTGTTGAAAGAAAAAGGCTACCCTATCGCCCGCAGGACGGTGGCCAAATACAGGGAACAACTGGGGATCCCAGTAGGAAGAATGAGGAAAAAGATGTAATAATTCGCCTACAATCCCGTTAACTATACGTGAAGAACAACTATTTCGCCAATAAGAAACGCTGGAAATGGGCATTGGCCATCGTCGCCTTGCTCATTATCGGTCTGTCATTGTGGTACACCAATCACCTTGTGAAATCCATCGCCGAGCAGGAAATCAAGCAGGTAAGAATGTGGGCCGTTGCAATGGAGCAGAACGCAGTAGCCATGAAGTCGACGGAAGAGTTCTTCAACAAAGTGAGCGACCAGGAGCAGCTGCGCGTCGACCTTTTGGCCAACGCCTATCGCCGTGTCATCGACATCTCCTCCAACGAGAACACCGCCATCTATCTTGACATCATACGAAACAACATCAGCATCCCTTTGGTCATCACCGACACCCAGGACAACATTATCTTTTCGAGCAACCTACCCCCCGACCAGGAAGGAAAGAAGACCTTCGATGCCGAGATGATACAAGCCTATTCCAAGTTCCCGCCCATCAAGATTGATCCGGGATATGGTACCGTTCAATGGCTCCACTATAACGAGTCGCTCATCTACACCGACTTGAAAGCTGTTTTGGAAGCCATGAGCGACCACTTTATGGAGGAAATCACCCTCAACTCGATGGGAGTGCCCGTCATCGTGACCAATGAAGACCAAACGCAAATCCTCAGCTTCGGCAACCTCGACTCGCTGATGATGCAGGACACCAACTTCGTCAGGCAACAGATTGCCATTATGCGCGACGAGAACGAACCGCTACAAATCGAGTTCATGAACAAGGGAAAGGCCTCCATCTTCTACCGCACCACCGACTTGGTACAGCAGATGCGCTTTTATCCTGTCATTCAGTTTGTTGTATTCGCATTGTTTCTATTGATTGCCTACCTGCTGTTCAGCTATGCCCGCCGCTCAGAGCAAAACCAAGTATGGGCCGGAATGGCAAAGGAGACCGCACACCAGTTGGGTACGCCCCTCTCCTCGCTGATGGGCTGGATTGAACTGATGAAGATGCAGGAAGAGCCTTTCGTGGGTACTCACGAGATGGAAAAAGACATAGAACGCCTGCAAATTGTCACTGACCGTTTCTCGAAAATCGGCTCCATCCCCGTGTTGGAACCCACCGACATCATCTATCACATCCAAGACACGATGGACTACCTACAGAAGCGATTTTCCAAGAAGTTCGAGTTCGTGGTCAACCTGCCCGAGGGCGAGCTGGTGCTGCCGCTCATTCCCTCGTTGTTCCGCTGGGTGTTAGAAAACGTGACGAAAAACGCCATCGATGCTATGGGAGACCACGGAAAGGTGACCTTGGACCTCATCGACGACGGCGACCATATCCACATCGACATCAGCGATACGGGCAAGGGCATCCCAAAGTCGAAAATCAAGCAAGTGTTCAATCCTGGCTACACCAGCAAGAAACGCGGCTGGGGTATGGGACTGAGCCTCGCCCGCCGCATCATCGAGGACTACCACAAAGGCAAGATATTCGTGAAATCCTCTGTTGTTGGCGAAGGAACAACATTCAGAATCACCCTGAAGAAATGAAGAAAGGCGACCCATTGGCCGCCTTTCTTATTATCTGAAAAGGATTATTTCACCACAATCCTTTGGGACTCGCTATTGCCATTCAGATCGTAAACCTTCAGCATATAAACACCCGTCCGCAGGTTATCCACCTTGAAGGTTCCCTCTTCACTCTCCATCACTTTCTGTCCCGTAAGGCTATAAAGCTCAGCCTTTTGGAAGTTTACAATATCTATAGTAAGCCGATCCGAAACAGGGTTGGGATAAACGTTGAAACCAGCTTGAGAGTCCTCATTCAGACCCGTAACATCAAGATAAGTCATTTCCACTATGCAACCATCATACACTATCTGGTCAAGGTTAAACCCATAGGCCATTTCAATTTGTCCATCATAAGGAGCATACTGACCGTTTGCCATTCTATGCATGGATTCGCCAAGCACAGCATTGCCATCCTCATAGACATACTCCATACGGTATTGAGGGTCTCCATAGGGACCAAAATACACAGACATGGAAACATATACTCCATCTTGATAATCATACACCAAATTCTCCATATAATCCCACATGCTATTGTTAATCCATCCTTCAATAGTTATCTCCAAAATGTTTCCATCAAAATCAAGATCATAGACATATCTGGATAGGTTTTGCCAAGCACCACCCTGCATATACTGAATTATCAATTCAATAGTACTGTCATCAAATGTGTAAGTATACAACTCATCAGAAGACCAAGTAGAACCATTCCACTTCCAATAGAGAATTGTTATCACATCATCCTGATAATCATACACCTTCTTTGTTTCATTCACCCAGTCACTCCCGTCCCATGTTTGATAAACAGCCTCTTTTATCAAAGCGTCTTCATAAGAATAACTGATATAATAGGAATTCTCCCAATCAGAACCATCCCACGACTGACCCAATTCTTCAATCACTTCTAAGTCAAAACCATATTCATAGGTCACTTTTCCACCTTTTTGCCAGTTTTCCCCATCGTACCTTTCCATCAATTCTTCATTGAGACAAAACTCATCCTCGTCATAAATGTAAGTGTAACGCGACTTATCACCGTTAGTATTCGCAACAACAGCTTGATAAGGTCGCAGGTCGCCGTTATGACGTATACCAAAATAACTCATCACTTGTTTATCCATTTTTTGATGGATAGCTTTGTTTTGGGCCAAGCCCACATTCCCGAAAGCCATCACGAGGACGGCCAAAGTAAAGATAGCTTTTTTCATATTGGTTAGTTTATAATGTTTAGTCTTTAATCATATCAAAATAATAATTGGTGGCTTGTATCAGGGCTGTATCCACAAAGGACGAATCGGGGGCCAAGGGATATTGAAGCTCGTATTTGCAGAACGAGGCGAATCCGTGTACACGGATATTTTGCGCTTCATTCTGATACACATAACCTGTCAGGTTATAGGCTTTGAAACGGGTGCGTCCACCTCTAATCATATAGCCGCTCGACATGTGAAGCATAAAGTCATTCGAGATTTTCGAAGGCTTACCGACCCATTCACGCGAAAAGTTCTCATCCGGACAGTTAATCTTGAACTTAATAGTTTGGTCGCTGAGTTTCGTAATGTTGATTTCGGCATCAGTGCAAATGTGGCAATACTGATTCTCCGTAAGCTGGTCAAAAGAGCTCTCGATATTGGAATAAGTATAAGAGCCAGCGATGTCGTCTACGGAATATCCATAGCGATAATTCCATTCTTTCTTCTTCTCGCAGCCCGAAAAGATTACAACGAAGAGCAGAAGCAATGTTGCCAAAGTGATGTTTTTCTTCATGTCTTGTTTTATTTAATGATGATTGTTTTCGTTTCTATTACTGTTCCATCAAGGTTCTTTCGCGTAAGGAAATAAGTGCCTGATGTAAGCCCTTCGATAGAGAGAACCAAACCATCTGCTTGAGTGTAGCTCTTGGTTTTCACGACTTTTCCTCCGAGGTCGCTCAGCGTCACAGTTCCGTCCGACTCAGTGTTCCAGTTCAGATTCACCTTGTTTCTCGCGGGATTGGGGAAAACCTGCATAGTTGGTTTGACTTCCTCGTATTCCTCAGCGCCGAGGGCTTCCTTATCCCAAACAGCCAATACGTATTCGCCTGACTGGAAATCATCGACGATAAAACGTCCTTGTTTCCAGTTGCTGCCCGAATAGAGTGTGTGAGGGATTTCGTGCCAGACTTCCGAAGCGTCCTTGCGATAGAGCAAGGTGGCTGAATCGTTTTGAGTTTGGATAATGTCGCCATCGTTGCTCTTAGAGTAATCAAACCAGCCTTCTGCTTTAGCCTCACCGAAGTCGCAGCGGTTGATGGTCCAGAAGTGCTTGGTTGAGAGGGTGAGGCAAGGGACAAGCGGGTCATTATAGGGTCCAACGAGATGATTCTCCACACTTATGAAAATGGAATCGGTAAGGAGAGTGGGCTTAGCATTAAAGTAGGCGAAACCTTGTTGCGAAGTACTCTTCATCATGAGGTTCTTCTGCGTCTTACCATCAAGCCAGTTGTTATTGTAGTCACCGATGATACCGACAGGTTCAAAATCAAGGGTGAGGGTCGTATTGTCTTGCAAGCCGTTCCAACTCACCTTTTCAGTCACCAATTGGAACTCAGGACCTATGAAAGTGACATCATAGACATTGTCCTGACCAATGTGAGAGTCGCCAATATGCTGGTAACGCAGCTGGAGGGTCACCTCATACTGGTTGCCATTGGGCACAACCGATTCGATGACGGCATACAAGTGAGGCATACCGCTGGAATAAACGTAAGTATCAAAAAAACCGTGCATATCAATTCCAGAGTATTGGCTCAGTGCCTCACACAACTGCTCGGATGTTGCGGTCTGATAAGCGTATTGGTCAAAATACTGACGCAGAGCGGAAAGGAAGTTTTCGCGACCCATATAATTCATCATCGTGTTGACGATGACGGCACCGCGATCGTAGACGGCATTGCCATCATAGGTCATGTCTAAAGGAATATTGTTGAGTGGCATCCAGTTGCCAGGATTCTTGCACCATCCAGTGATAGCATTGACCTTCGTTGAAATGGTGTTTTGGAAGGTAGCTTCTCCGTAAACGCCTGCCTCATAGAATGCGCCCCAAAACTGGGCAAAGCCCTCGTTGAGCCACATATCGCCCGCTTCAGCACAAGTCACCAGATTGCCCGACCACATGTGCGACAATTCGTGGGCTAGATATTCCTCATTAGCCGTGTTGCCACTGATGACACTGGTAGCCAAAGCAATGTTGTCAGTGTGCTCCATACAGCCCTTACTCGTGCTGATATAGCCGATACGGTTGAAAGGATAAGGACCAAGGTTCTCTTCCAAAAAAGCTACGATTTCGTGGATATTCACAAAGGTAGCAGGCACACTGCCACTCAAGTTCGGTGTGGTATAGACCTCAATCGGGATGTCGCGCTCAATGCCGTGATACACGTCTTCCCACAGCACAAAATCGCCAACAACGAAGGAGATATGATAGGTGGAAATCTCCTGAGGAGTGTTCCAATACCAGGTAGTAGTACCATCGCCGTTGTCGAAGGTGTTGATCAGGTTGCCGCCACAAATAGCTTTCTTGTCGTTGGTAACGGTGAGATAAAGATCATAAGTAGCCTTGTCTGTAAAGTTGTCGACACAAGGGAACCAAGTCTTACCGAGATTGTGAGGTTGGCTTTCGAAGCCCACGCCGAGATTGTAGACGTAATTGGCTCCCCACCATTCAACGCCGCCCCAGGTCTCGCTGAAAGTGTTGCCGCCGTAACGCACATCGAGGACAGCACTCTCTCCAGCTGCTATAGGCTCATCGAAGTTGATGGTCAAGAAGTCACCCTCTTGGCTGAAGCTTTCCACATTGTAGTAGTCGCAAGCCGCATCGGTGACGGTGAGAGTCTTCAGCTCAAGCACAATTGTAGAAGTACTCGCAGTAGCTGTAAAGTTGATGAAAGTCTCCCCTTGCAGCGTCCTGTTCGCGAAATCGAAATCCCAAATATGAATCTCATAATGCGCCACGTCGATGTTCTCGCCTGCGGTTTGGGCTTTGGCGAATGGCACCAAAAGGGCTAATGATAATAATAGGAATAGTTTTTTCATTGTATTATCGGATTAGTAATAATCGGTTCAGTTTGTATCACATTGCTTTCATGCAGCGCACGGTCAATGATGTGGACTTCGAACTTGATGGTGTCGTTTGGCGAAAAGGGGTTTTGCACCGTCAACTTGTAGTCTATCGTCCCACTGATGGCTTTAGGCTCTTCCATATCACGCAGACGACGGAAACGGGCGTTAAAGGTCACCGTGTCGTAAAGCACCAGCGTATCGTCTGGAGACGTAGGAACGTGGGGACTCAGCAGAGGGGTTTTGACGAACACCCCATTTTCCAATCTCAGATAATCGACCACCATATTATAATAGTGTGGGTCGTGGAAGCCAAAAGGATAGAGTGTGTCGCCATCGTCCAAACCCAGGTCGCCGTCGCCATCAGTATACGAGAAAGAGACGACCCCTTCGCCAGTGAAGGTGCTGTCAGCATTGAATAGATAGGTGAAGCCTGAGTATTCGATGTGTGGCTCGATGGGATATTCCACTGGCTTTTGGCAGGCAACAGCCAAAAAGAGTAACAGAATCAATACTATCCAATTCCAAGTTTTCATTCCTCACATTTGAGGCTGTAAAAATACAAATTTTCATGGAATCTATAGCTGTTTTTCGGCTACACAGAAAAAGGATTATTCTTATCCCTGATTTTCAGACTATTAACAGTTTTTGTTCAAAAAAATATCGTGGAAAAGTGTGGAAAAGTGTTGACATATCCACAAAAAACCTATCTTTGCAACCTGTTTTGGCACGAAATTAGCCAATACAAAGACGAGCAGATTACTATTTGATGCCGAATCTATATATCATATCAGGCTGCAACGGAGCAGGAAAAACCACCGCCTCACTGACGGTGTTGCCCGAGACCCTACAATGCAGAGAGTTCGTCAACTGTGACGAAATCGCCAAAGGTCTCTCTCCGCTCAACCCCGACGGCGCCAAGGTCGCCGCAGGCCGTTTGATGTTGACGTGTATCAAGAAACACATCGCTGATAAAGTAGATTTCGCCATCGAAACCACCTTGGCTGCCAAATCCTATCACTCACTCATACTTAAGGCACGCGAACAAGGCTATAAAACCAGCCTGGTCTATTTCTGGTTGCAAAGCCCAGAACTGGCCATCAAGCGTGTGGCTGAACGTGTGAAGCACGGCGGTCATCATGTGGACGACAGTATCATCCGTAGGCGTTACCGCGCGGGCATCAAGAACCTTTTCAATCTCTACTGCCCCATTGTCGATTACTTCCTGTTCATCGATAACAGCATCATGCCCTCCGAGGTCATCGCCGAAGGTAATATCAAATCTATCAAGTTTTATAACGAAGAAAAATTCAAAAAGATCAGACAATATGACAACAGTAACAGTGAATGCCAAGAAGAATGAGGTATCATCCTTCACCAAGAAACTCATGGGAGGTCTCGACCTTTCAATGCAGCGACTGCTTACGATGCGTTGCCGCCACAATGGTACCTTCTGCTTCTGTGATGCCAACGGTAATATCTACACAGTGAAGGCCAAAGAAGTCAGAGCCATGATGGAGCAGGAATAAGATTCCAACGTCACATAAAAAAAAGACCACAATTCGCAGAGCCCCTGCAGATTGTGGTCTTTTTTATGGCGTTGCCTCACTTCCCAAACCCGCCCAAAGCGGTATAAAGATTGATGAAGGCCTGAATCATCTCATAGCGATTCTCCACTTGCGCGAGTTGTGCCGAGAGCAAGGATTCCTGCGCGGTGAGAACCTCCAAATAGGTGGTCGAACCGTGGTTCATCAATTCGGTTGTTGCGCTATAGGCCTCCTGAAGGGCGTTCACCCGGATATCTATGTGTCCCGCCTTCTCCTCTGCTGTTTCGCAAGCTTTTTTATGTTTATACACCTCATTACCAGCATTGTATAGCGTATTGGCGAACTCCATTCTTGCCTTCTCCTGTTCGGCCTTGGCGTTTCGGAGTTGCGCCTTGAGTTGTCCACCTTGGAAGATAGGCTGCGCTAACGAACCTACTGCCTCTGAGATGAGGCCAAGCGCGTTGAAAGTGCCCGCGTAGCCAATCAAACCGTCGATACTCAGCGAGGGATAGAAGCTCTGACGGGCCTGCTGGGCACCGTAATAGGCTATCTCCACGTTGCGTTCGGCCATGCGCACATCGGGACGGGCATCGAGCAAACGGACAGGTAAGCCGATGTGAATCTGCTCAGGCATCTCAAACGCATCGAAAGTGGAACGCTCAATGTGGTGGGGTGCTTCAGCAAGCAGCAGGCAGAGTGCCGCCTCAGTGCTGACGATACTATTGCGCAAACCAACAATTTCGGCACGCAGATTCTCCAATGAAGCCAGCATCTCGTACACAGCAGGGCTGTTGTAGGTACCCGCCTGATATAATGCTTGCGTGGTTTCGTATGATGCCACATACAGCTTTTCGGTCTCTTCCGAAATCTTCAGCTGACGGTCGAGCATCACCAAATTGTAGTAATAATTGGCGACATTGGCGGCCAAGTCGACTTGCACGGCCTGACGGTAATCCTCGTCGTAGGCAAGCTTGGCCTTCGCCGAGCGAATCTTGCTACGGGTCTGACCGAAAATGCCTAATTGCCAACTAGCCCTCACCGGAAGCTGAACATTGTAGCTACCGGCTCCACCTTGATAATAATAAGCGGCATTCGGAGTAAACGCCAGCGTGGGAGCATAGCCCCATTTGGCCGACTTCACCTCGTTTTGCGCCTGCTCGATGGTGAGTTGTGCAGTGCGCAAATCGATGTTGTTTACCAAAGCCGTCTCAATAAGCTGCTGGAGCAAAGGGTCTTTGAAAACATCGCGCCAGCTGAGGCTACCAATCGACAACGTGTCTTGTTCGTCAACGACATCGCCCATAATATTCTCTCGGACAGCAGCTTCCGACTCATATTTCTTATAGAGGTTACAGCCCGGCAACAGCAGCAGGCCTGCAAACAACAAAACTATATATCTTTTCATAGTGCTCATTCTTTCATTTATTCTACTACTACTTCTACTTCATCAGGTTTATCCGGAGTCAGACGCTCGTGAATGTTCTGGAACACGATGTACAATGCCGGAGTGACAAACAGGATAGCGATAATAGCCACCGTCATACCGCCCACCACGGCGATGGACAGTGACTTGTTGCCCACTGCACCTGCACCGGTTCCGACAATCAGCGGGATCATACCGATAATCATGGTCAACACGGTCATCAGGATGGGACGCAGACGGTCTTGGCAAGCACCGACAGCAGCATCGTAAATTGACAGGCCCTCCTTGCGTTTCTGCACGGCAAACTCGGTGATCAAAATGGCTGTCTTAGCCGCCAAGCCCATCAACATGATGACACCCACCTGCACATAGACGTTGACACCCACACCCATCAGCATCTCCAAGGGACGAACAGCCAAGTAAGCACCGAAGATACCGAAAGGGATGGACAGCAACACCGCAAAGGGGATAAACACCGAATTATATAACACGGCAAGGATGAGGTAAATCAACAAGACCGCGATGGCATAGATGATCACGGTGGCGTTTGAGCCAGCGTTGGCAGCCTCTTCACGTGCCATACCGCCATATTCATAGCTGTAGCCATCAGGGAACACCTCGGCCATCACCTCATCCACGGCGGTACGCACATGCGATGAGGTATATCCCGGGGCGGGAAGCACGTTGAGGCCGTAGCAAGTAAACAGGTTGAAACGGCGTTCCATGGCGGAACCCAAGGTTGGAGTGAGGGTAACCAGCTCCGACACGGGTGTCATCTCGTCGCCCGCCTGCACATAGATGTTGTTGAGGGTGCTCGGCTCCATACGATATTCATCGCCAGCCTCCATAAGCACTTGGTAAACCTTACCATATTTGGTATAGTTGCCGATATAAGTTCCAGCGAGGTTGGTGCCGATGGTCTCGACGACGGTCTTGGGCGAGACACCCTTGCTCATGCAAGCCGCCACATCAACGGTGAGCGTGTATTTCGGAAAGTTGGCCGAATAGGATGCTATAGCCATCATAACTTCCGGACGTTCATTCAGTTTCTGCGTGAACTCGTTCGCATAGTTGATGAACGTCTCATCATCGTCACTCGAGCTGTTCTGTAGGTTCAACTCGATGGCCGACCCTGAGCCGTAGCCGGGAATCTGGGGCATCTGGAATGCCGTGACATCAGCCTCCGGCATATTCTCCATTGCCCACAAAGCGATTTGGGTCTGCACATTGGCAATGCTGTAGAATTCGCGCTCGCTCCAATTCTTCAGACGCACCATCAAGGTGCCGTAGTTGGTGCCGGCACCACCATTCATGATGGAGAAGCCCGACACGCCGCTCATCAACTCAACATCGTCTATGGTATTGATGTAGTTTTCAAGCTTAGCGACAGCCGACTCCGTTTCGTTCAAATAGGTGCCAGGCGCGGTTTGCACGTCGACAAAGAAGAAGCCTTGGTCTTCCTGGGGGACGAGTTCCGACTGTGCGGTCTTCATCAGCCACACCATACCTATGCTGAAAATCACCAGAAGAATCCAAGAGATCGCAGGGCGCTTGATGAATTTGCCCACACCTTTCATATACTTGCTTAAGATGGCGTTGAAAGCCACATCGTAGGCTTGCTTGACGTAATAACTGAGGTTTTTCCGCTCTTTCTCGCCTTCTTTTTTGGGCTTGAACATCAACGCGCAAAGGGCTGGGCAGATGGTCAAGGCCGAAAGGGTGGAGAGACAGACCGAACCCGACATGATGAAACCGAACTGCTTGAAAAAGGTGCCTTGCGTGCCGCCCATGAAGGTCACGGGGATGAACACGGCGACAAACACCAAAGTGGTTGAAATGGCGGCTGCCGTCACCTCATGAAGTGCCTCGGTGGTGGCGGCGGCGGCAGTGTATTTGCCTGTCTCCATCTTCGTCATCACCGCCTCGACGACGACAATGGCATCGTCGACGACGGTGCCGATGGCCAACACCAAGGCAAATAGCGTGATGAGGTTGAGCGAATAGCCCAAGGCCCACACAAAGGCGAAGGTGCCCACCAACGACACGATGATGGAAACCGAAGGAATCAAAGTCGCCTTGAAATCCTGCAGGAACAGATACACGATGAGGATAACGAGGATGATGGCAACGATGAGGGTCTCGACGACATTGTGGATAGAGGCGTAAAGGAAATCATCGGAGGTCTCCATCTGCCTGAATTCCAAACCGGCAGGCAACGACTTGGAGATATCCTTGATCACCTTGTTGATTTCGGCGTTGACCTCTGTGGCGTTGGCACCTGGTGCCTGATTGACGATAAACATCACGCCAGGGTGTCCGTCCACCCTCGAACGGTAGGAATACGACTTGGTACCCAACTCCACATCGGCCACATCCCCCAAGCGCACAAACTCACCTTCGGAGGTAGCACGCACAATGATTTGCTCAAACTCGCTCATTTCTTCGAGTTGTCCCTTGAACTCGATGTCAATCTTATTTACCGTACTCTCAATGCTTCCCACAGGCGACACAAGGTGTTGCTCCAGAATGGCGTTCGCGATTTCTTCTCTGGTGATGCCGTAGGAGGCCATCACATCAGGCTTAATCCAGATACGCACACCGTAGGTATCGCCAAGGAGCGTGGTGCTGCCTACGCCGGTGATACGGCTGATACGCGGCATCACATTGATGTCCAAGTAGTTTCCAATAAACTTCTGGTCAAACCTATCGTCGGTACTCTCCAACGACTGGATTTGCAGGATAGAGTTGACGCTCTTTTGTACGGTAATACCATTCTGAACCACCGCAGCAGGCAGCAAACCCTGGGCCTGGCTCACACGGTTTTGCACGTTCACGGTGGCTTGGTCGGCATCGGTGCCTTGCTTGAAATACACGTTGATTTGAGCACTACCGTTGGAGTAGGCCGTCGAGGAGATATACATCATGTCCTCCACGCCATTCACCTGCTGCTCAATGGGCATGATGACCGATTTCATGATTGAAGCGGCATCGGCACCCGTGTAATAGGCCGAGACAATAACCTGAGGAGGCGCAATGTTGGGGTATTGCTCAATCGAGACCGAGTTGAGACCCACGATACCGAGAAGACAGACTAGCACGCCAACGGTCAATGCCGCCACCCAGTGCTTTACGAAATATTTCTGTTTTACGGGCTTCTCCATAGTTATCTGATTTTAGCTCCGTTTGATAACTTGCCCGCACCGTTGGTGACCACTTCGTCGCCAGCATTCAAGCCATCGAGAATGTAATACTCCGTTCCATCGTTGGATGGATACACTTCCTTGCAGATGATGCCTTCCACCGTGCCGTCTTGCTTGACGCGGTAGAACATCATCTGGTCTTGCAGGCGCACGGCGGCAGTCTGCGGCACGCTGAGCACGTTGTCGAACGTGAAGGGGATGATGATATTGGCCGACAAGCCCGAACGAAGCACACCGTCAGGATTCTCAAACTCAGCCTCACAAGCCGCCGTACCCGTGGTCTGGCTGACGAGGGCACCGATGACGGTCAAATTGCCATCATGTTGATAGATGGAACCGTCCTTCAGCTTAAGCTTCACTTTGGGCAGCACATCGCTAACGAGAGAGCCGTTGGGGCCTTCCATGCCGTTTTTGCCGGTAGTCAGGTGATATTCCATGACGATGCTCAGCAGCTGGGTCTCCGTAATGGAGAAGTTGGCTTTCACCTTGCTGATGTCGCTCACGGTGCATACATATCTGGATCTGGAAACCATGTCACCCACATTGAATTCGTTGCCGGCAATGAATCCAGTCACTGGCGACGTGACGGTGCAATAACCTAAGTTGGTTCTCGCAATGTTAAGCTGGGCTTGGGCTTGCGTCACCATAGCCTTTGCCGAGTTGTATTCGTTGAGGCTGGTGTTGAGCACATAGTCGCTGATGATGTGCTTTTCATGCAGTTTCTGATTCGACTCATACTGCAACCTCGTGGTCTCCAGATTGGCTTGGGCCACCATCAAATCGGCTTCGGCACTCTTCACGTTGAGTTGGTACTCGGTCGGGTCAATTACGAAAAGCGTCTGGCCTTTCTGGACAATGGTACCTGGGGTGTAATTCTTCTTCGTAACCAGGCCTTCAACCTGCGGAAACACCTTGATTTCATTGATGCCGCAGGTCGTTGCCGGAAACGTCATGTTATAAACTTTTGTTTCCGGTTGAAGCACCTTGGTCTCGTACTTCGCCATAGGCATCTCAAATTGTGTTTGGCTTCCGCCGCAGGAAACCATTATGCCACAGGACAATAGCAGCGCTGAACATAGTGTTGATAGATACAGTTTTTTCATTATGTAAGAGTTTTAATTGTTGTTAGAATTGGAATTTTGGTATTTTAACGGGCAAAAATAAGGAAAAATAGCTTATACTCCTCATTTAATTACAATCTTCGATGTTCTATTCGTTAGCCGCATCTATGGCAGTTTGGGCATTCTTTCTCTAACTTTTCGCCAACTATGATTCTCCATCCTCCTTCATGCGTCGGTTCAATTCCTGCATATAGCCAGCGGTGATGATACTTGACGGCATGGCAATGATACCAATCCCAAGCAACGACGAAATGATACTGAGCGTCTTGCCCAAGTCGGACACAGGATACAAATCGCCATAACCTACTGTAGTCAGCGTGATGGTTGCCCAATAAAAAGCATCGTAGAAGTTTTGGAAGATATATTCCCCTGTGACGGGGTCGATTTCTTGCTCCGACTGGAACATGATAATAGCGGTAATGAGAATGTCGAAAATGGCTACAAGTGCGACAGCCAGCAGAAGTTTCCACTGCTTTTTGAGTACCGTGACAAAAATCTCCAAAGGACCAATGTAATGAATTATCTTTGTGAAGCGGAATATCTTGAGCAAACGCGCTGACTTGGCCAACTTGTAAGTTGACGAGACCACATCAAAGGTGGGCAGGATGGATAGAAGGTCCAAAATGGCCATAGGCGTGAAAGGGTAAATGAGAAACGCCTTCCATCTCGGCTTTTCGGAACGCAGGTCGCAAGTTGTCCAACGAAGGAGATAGTCCACAATATAGATGATCCCTGAAATGAGGTCAAAATACCAAAACAACGGCAGATATTCCCTGAACAGCAACGACACCGTACCTAAGGCTATTGCCACAAGCATCAGACTGTCGTAAACCTGAGAGAGAACGCCCGGTTTCCCTGGCTCAACCAAATCGCTAATCCATTTCCGGTTCACCATATACTTATCGATAGATTAAAATACATGGGGCAAAATTACAAAAAATTCCAGCCATTTTTCTACTTTTGCACGATAAAACTGATTTACCATGAAAAAGAGCTTTTTCTCCACACTGTTATGCCTCGTTTGCATGACTGCTTTCGCACAAACCAGCGACCAACAACCCGAGACCGACCCCATCATCATCAATCGTATCAGCCAATGGCAAGACCTCAAATTTGGCTTCATGATGCACTGGGGCATCTACTCCCAATGGGAGGTGGTGGAGTCATGGTCCATCTGCAACGAGCCCTGGATTAACCGCGACGGCGCCGACTATTATCAATACAAGACTGATTACCAGAGCCTCAACAAAACCTTCAATCCCAAGCACTTCAACCCGTCAAAATGGGCAGAGGCAGCCAAAAACGCAGGAATGAAGTATGTCGTTTTCACCACGAAGCACCACGACGGCTTTTGCATGTTTGATACTAAAGAGACCTCCTACTCCACCGCTGACCCCTCGTGTCCGTTCTCCAAGAATCCCAAAGCCGACATCACCGGTGCTGTGGTCGATGCTTTCCGTGAAAAAGGCTTATGGACAGGTCTCTACTTCTCCAAGCCTGACTGGCACTGCGACGACTACTGGGCTCACGAATGGGCCACTCCCGACCGCAACGTCAACTACGACCCTACAGCCTACCCCGAGCGTTTCGAGAAATACAAGCAATTCACCCATAGACAGATTCGCGAGCTTACGCACAACTACGGCGACATCGACATCCTTTGGTTGGATGGCGGCTGGGTACGCCCCGAATGGAGTGTGAACGAAGAGACCCGTCCGTGGTTAGGCTGTCAAGGATTCATTCAGGACATTGATATGCCCACGGTGGCCAACATCGCCCGCGAGAACAACCCCGACCTTATCATTGTGGATCGCTCAGTTGGCGGCAAATACGAGAACTACCAGACTCCCGAGCAACAGGTTCCCGACTCGCTCCTGCCTTATCCTTGGGAGACCTGCATGTCGATGGGCAACTCCTGGTCGTATGTCTCCACCGACACCTACAAAAGCACCAACCAACTCGTCCATCTTTTGTGCGACATCGTAGCCAAAGGCGGAAATTTCCTCCTCAACGTGGGTCCCGATGCCGACGGCAACCTGCCCGACACAGCTTTACTCCGTATGAAGGAAATCGGTCAATGGATGCAGGTGAACGGTGAGGCCATCTACGCCACGCGACCCATCTACCCTTTCACCTATGGCGAGTTCCGTTTCACGCAGAAAGGTGACAAGATCTATGCTATTTTCCTCCTTGACGAACAAGAACCTGAGGTCAAATATGATTCAATCGTAACTGGAAAAACAACATTATTGGGATACTCTATACCCGACTCCTATTGGTTTGAGATGCCAATGAATTTGAAAACAGGCAAAATCAAAGTGTTAGGCAGCACGACAAAAGCCTCCCTTTGCAGAGAGGCTGATGGTCGCTACCGCATTGATTTCCCTAACAATTTGACAGAGGTGCCACATGCGGTGGTGTTTGAGATGAAAAGGAAATAACAAGACACTCTCGTTTTCTATTCCGTATCGTTAATCATGTGGACATCGCGCTGCGGGAACGGAATCTTGATACCGTTGGCGTTCAGGGCGTTGTACATGATTTCCGGAGCGCGGTCAGCGTATGCGACACGTTCTGCAGCCAGAACGTATTGCTTCACGATGATATCAACACCACTGTCTCCAAATGATCCAAATACCACATAGATACCTCTCCTCGGCTCCACGATTTCCCTTCCATAGGCGTCTTTGGTGCGCATTACTTGCATGGCTTCAACAAGAACATCACGCGCACGCTGCAAATCGGTGCCATAGGCCACGCTCACATGCAACTTGAGGCACTCGTAGGAGTCGCTCTTGGTGAGGTTGGTGAAACTCTTGGCAAACAGCGCAGCGTTGAGGAAGGAGACGGTGACACCGTCGTAAGTCTCTATTTGCGTGCTTTGGTAATTGATGTCGGTGACCGCACCACGCACACCATCGCACTCAATCCAGTCGCCAACCCTTAAACGTCCGCCCATGAGTTGGATGCCGTAAACAAAGTTGTTGATGATGTCCTTGAGCGCGATACCGATACCGGCTGACAAACCGCCAGCGATAAGCCCCAACGAACTGGTAGGGATGTTTAGGGTGACGATAAAGATGTAGATGTAAATAAACCAGACGAATACAGTAATAAGACTATTGCCCAACGAAAGGTTGATTTCATTTTTGCGGATGGTTTTACGGTTGTACTTGCGGAGGAAGCGACTGTACTGGGCCTGCTGCCAAATGGTGTGGATGGCCTTGTTCAGATAACGGAACACATAGAACAGTCCCACAAGGAACAGAAGGGCATACAAAGACACATTGAATCCTTCCTCTCCATTATTGTGGACGAAAGGCTCCACAAAAATCTGACGATACAAGTCATTGAACTCAAAGATATTTAACGCCCATCGGATGCACAACGGGAACGAGACCAGCACCAACAGCGGGACAACCACATCCCGTATCAGGTCGTAGAACCATGTAACGGCAAACACCAAACTATCCTTGGACGTACCTGACAAATAAGTAATCTGAGCCTTGTACTCTTCCACTCGTTTTTCCAACCGATGTTCTTTGTACCATAATAGTAGGTACCATATAGTGACAATGGCAAGGATGGCCGTCAACAGGAAAAACCACCAAACCAAGATGATGAGTGCCAAGAAGATGTAACCGGCCCAACTGATGAACATGGCAATGGCAGTTACGCCTAATGAAACCCAGCCAATAATGGCATCAGCCCGATCCGATTTCTTGCTCCGTCTCAAATTGGCGACCAACTGCCATACCGTCATGATTAGCAAAAGGGGCGGGAAGATGAAATTCAAGAAGGCGTTGGGAAGGAAAAGCACCCGGCAACTGATGACAAAGAGTGCCGTGAATATTGTGGATAAGTAGTTTCGGATGCCGTGTTTGAGTTTCTTGGGTTCCAAACGGATGAGTTGCGCCGTAGTAATGGCCATCAGCAAAAAGATGAAAGTGTGCATCAGGTGGATAGACTTGGTCGCCCTATCGTCCAGTGTGGTTTCGTTACTGAGAAGTACAAACAGGACACAGCATATCATGAGGGCGACATAACGCCTTTGCTCTTTGGCTACCGCCTTATCAATCGGTTTCACGAAACGATAGACCAGACGCATCAGCAGGGCGACAATACCCCACAGCACGAAGAAGGCCACAATGTAATACACCAACCAGAACAGCGTTGCCGAGTTATTGGCACGGCTGTCCTTGCTAATGTCGTCTGATTCATTGTTGCCTGTAAAATCTATGACAAAAGTCGAGGAAAACCTCTCCTCCACTGCGAGTTTGGCTTGCCGCCAATAGAATGCAGGATTCTTCAAGATTTGCACACAGGAAGTCTGGCCATCCACGAACACGCTTTTCTGGAGGATCTTATAGTAATCTTGTGCATAATCGTAAGATTCCTTCATGCGCAGCCAAGCTTCGATGTAGTAGGTACTGTCGGCCATGACCACCTCACGCGTCTGGGCATAGATTTTCAGCAGTTGGGAAGCATAGAAAATGCACGAGTCGCGTTCCACTTGACCTATTTCGCTCAGTATGAACGGCGAATTGCTTCCCTCTGAGACCGTTGTGTCCTGCACCATACTTGAATCAACGATGTCTTCCTCCAGTTCAAGCAGTTTCTCTTCCAAAAGGTTCTCACTGTGCGGCAGAGGAGCATCTATAGTATCCATAAAACAGGTGAGGCTGTCCCCAAAAGCCAGCGAATCCCCAGGCATTGTATCCTGCGTTGCGATGATAGCCATGATAAGGTCCACCTGCTCATACAGTTTCTGCTCCAAGAGGCTTTCGTTGTGCTCCAAATGGGCATCCAATGAGTCGTTATGATAGGCAAGACTGTCTGGCACCAATTCCACATCCTTCAACTCAGGTGGAAGTCGGCGGAGCGATTCTATCAGTCGGGCATAGCGGTTGATTTCGATGTTCAGCTTCGTCACGATGCGGTCGTAGGGCGTGCGATTCTTGTTGAAATCTTCATATTCCTGGGTCACCTTTTCCAGTGCATAGCTGATATCGAAGGTGTAGTCCTGTTTTTGGGAATATAGCATCAACGATTGGTCGTTGCATTTCTTGGCAATCTCCACCATCTGCCGATGCTGACCGTCGTAATACTTCTTCAAGTCGTCTTGCGTTTGGGAAATCTGCTGGTAATCATAGCTTAATTCTCGTCGCAGATTGGCCAATGTGGCATCTAAATCCATTCCCGTAAAAACAGCCAAGGCTGGCACCGCAACGGCCAACAGTATTACAAGAATATAGAATGCTTTTCGTTTTGTCATCAGTTTGTTCTTTTTCATTTTCTTCTGATTTTTAAATCGGAGGGGTGAACCCTTAAAGGAAAAGAAGGTACAAAGATAGTGCTTTTTTGTTTCCTCAAATATTAATTGTGACTTTCTGCACGGAAATCCTGTTTTCGGTCTCGATGCTGACGAAGATTTCGTATTCGTAGAGGCCAGGGTGTTGTCGTCATATTCCATAGAGGCACCAGGCTGCGCATCGGCGAGGACAGCGATTTCCTCGAAATTGCGTATGATTCTTTCAGCATTTGAATCCATTCTTCGTTGGCGTAGCCCATGCCAGGAACGAGGCCGAAAGGCCAGCCATCAGGCTACCGAATGTGGCAACAATGAGAAAAAGGAATGAATTAAAAAGAATCTTTTCAGAAGCTGTTTAAAAATGGATAACACGGGGCGGTTTTTCGCTTCACTCGAGTGATTTCATCGAATCACTCGAGTCAATCGATGAAATCACTCGAGTGCCTGTTTTTGGGGCATCGTAGTGACGTAGCTCTCCCCCTCCTTGAGCTGCATTGTCTTTCGCTACAGCCTAACCCCAATTTCGCTATGTCTTTGGAAGTTCTGAGTTATTATTACACGCATGGGGAGCATCGGAGAAAGACCTATGAGAGCTTGGGCATTCTGTATGCTGTGATCAGTTCATATTATTCTTTGTAATAAGTGTGCAAAAATAAAGATGATGTTGTTTATTGTTAAAGAGTAAAAGAATGTTAGAAACTATATCCGAATCCGACACCGATAAGGGCTTTGAACTGCACGCGCTCTTTCTCAACGCCTTCGCTATCGGCGATGAGCACGCCATTATAGTATTTCAGGTTTGTGGAGAGCGAGACATCAAACACTTTGGCAAACTGAAAAGTGATGCTTGCATCCCAATCCACATCGAAGTTACCGAACTGACGGTTCATATTGGAATATCGGATAGGGATATCCCACGTCTCGCCGGGATGCGTGTTCTCCCAAGCCTCTTTGACATCGAATCCGCGTCCTTCTCAGTTGCGCCTATAGTGAATTTTTGCGTGTGAGTGTCAGAATCAGTGGCGGTTTTTTTGCAACTCACGAAACTTGTTGCTACTGCTGCTACGAGCATAAATGTCAAAAAAAAGCTTTTTCATTATTTAAGTATTTGATTCTTAATGTTTTTATCTTAGTACATGATAATTTATTATAGCGGGTCAAAAAAGGCCAAAAGTAGCCGAACATTATTGCAGAAATACTCACTTCCCCTCTTGTCTAATTTCGCCAATGGTCTAATATTCTGGATTATTATCCAAATTTTAGGCATTTTCTTAACCTACCACAATATTCACAATCTTCTTCGGCACATAAATCACCTTGCGCACCTGCTTGCCCTCAAGCCATTTGGCTGACTCGGGGGCAGCGAGAACCGCGGCTTGCACCTCGTCTTGATTCAAAGTGACAGGCAATTCCATATTGAAGCGCATCTTGCCGTTAAAGCTGACGGGGTAGTTGAAGCTACTCTCCACCGTCTTGCTCTCGTCGTAGACAGGGAACGTGGCATTCACCACTGAGGTATCGTGACCCAACAGGTGCCACAGTTCCTCGGCAATATGCGGAGCATAAGGTGAAATCATCACACACAGCGGCTCAAGCACTTCGCGCTTGTTGCACTTCAAATCGGCCAGCTCGTTGACGCAAATCATAAAGGCCGAAACGACCGTGTTGAACGAAATGCTCTCAATGCCATCTTCTTCCTTCTTGATGAGCTTGTGCAGGCTCTTCAGTTCGGGCGCAGTAGCAGCTTCGTCGCTGACACAGAACTCGTTGCTCTCGTTATGGAACAGCCTCCAGAACTTGCGCACGAAACGGAAAGTGCCCTCAATGCCCTGTGTGTCCCAAGGCTTGGACTGTTCCAATGGGCCGAGGAACATCTCATAGAGACGCAGCGTGTCGGCTCCGTATTTCTCCACGAGGTCGTCGGGGTTCTGCACGTTGTATTTTGACTTCGACATCTTCTCGACTTCGTTGCCGCAGACATAGATGTCGTTGCCGTCCTTGTCCTTCTCTTTGATGAAGTGGGCATCCTTCAGGTCATCGCGCCATTGGCGGCAGGCTGCTATATCAAGGATGTCATTGTGTACCATATTAATGTCCACGTGAATCGGGTCACTGAACAGTTCACGGTCAGGAATGTTTTTGGATACAAAGATGGGACCACGATTATACTCTTCACCTTCAATGAAGGCTGGAACTTCCTTGCCCGCAATCAAGTCCTTGATTTTCTGCTCAACGATATGGGTACCAGACCTATAATCATTCAAAACGTCGATGTTGGGCACTAAAAGCAGTTTGTAGCCCTTTGATGCCGCGTATTCCTCCCACGGCTCGGCCACCTTCTCAAGATTGCCCATACGCTTGATTTCAATAAGGATGCCTTTTTCGGGACAGAAGAAGTCGAACTTACGACGACCGTCCTTATAGTCCTTGACAAATTCCACGCCCAAACGCTTGTTCTTGATGATATTCCAAACGTCGTATTCGCACAACTTCTCCAAATTGACACGATAGGCGAAGCTGGAACGTCCCTGAATCATACCCTGATTAATCATGCGTTGGAAAGGCTCGTCCTTGCATGACAAGCCAATGTCATACAAGAATTTGCACCAGAAGCGGCTGTAAATCAAGTGGCCGGTGGCGTGTTCGGCACCACCAATATAGAGGTCGACGTTCTGCCAATAGTCATTGGCCTCGCGGCTGAAGTATTCCTTGTCGTTGTGCGGGTCTTCATAGCGGAAATAGTAACCGCTCGATCCGGCAAAGCCCGGCATCGTGTTGGTCTCAATGGGATAGCCTTCCTCGGTGACCCAGTTTTTGGCACGAGCCAAAGGCGGCTCACCCGTCGCGGTAGGCTTGTATTCATTGATGGCGGGCAACTCCAATGGCAGCTTTGACTCGTCCATGGCGTAAGGCATTCCGTCCTTATAGTAAATCGGGAATGGCTCACCCCAATAACGCTGACGACTGAAGATGGCATCGCGGAGGCGGTAGTTGGTCTTACCTGTACCCACACCTAATTTCTCCAATTCCACAATCATACGCTCGATGGCTTTCTTAACCGGCAGGCCGTCGAGGAAACCCGAATTGACCAGTTCGCCGTCCTTGGCATCGAAACTCTCTTCCCATGTTGCTGGGTCGGTCGGCTCGGTGCCGGGTTTCTTCACCACTTGAATGATGGGCAGGTTAAAGTGACGGGCAAAGGCGAAGTCGCGGCTATCGTGGGCAGGCACAGCCATGATGGCACCCGTGCCATATCCCATAAGGACATAGTCGGCAATCCAAATGGGCAGTTTGACACCCGTGATGGGGTTAATGCCATATGCACCCGTAAAAGCTCCGCTCACCTTGCGCACCTCAGCCATACGCTCACGCTCGCTGCGGTTCTTGGTGCGGGTGATATATTCCTCCACCTCAGCGCGTTGCTCAGGTGTGGTGATTTCGCTCACCAACTCATGCTCGGGGGCCAGCACCATGAAGGTCGTTCCAAACAAAGTATCCGCACGGGTGGTGAACACTTCCAAATCAATGTCTTTACCCTCAATCTTGAAGATAACCGAAGCACCCATAGACTTGCCAATCCAATTGCGTTGCAAATCTTTCACTGAATCGCTCCAATCCACCGTCTCCAAACCTTGCAACAGACGCTCAGCGTAGGCCGTGATGCGCAGTTGCCACTGCTTCATCGACTTGCGCTCCACAGGAAAGCCGCCACGCACTGAGAGGCCATCGGCCACCTCGTCGTTAGCCAACACCGTACCCAAACCCGGGCACCAGTTCACCATCGCCTCTGCCTGATAGGCCAAGCGATAGTTCATCAGCACATCCTGCTGTTCCTTCTCTCCCATCGCCTTCCATTCGGCGGCGGTGAAACTCAGTGGCTTGCTCTCGGCCACGTTAAGGCCTTCCGTGCCTTTTTCTTCGAAGCGATGAATCAGTTTGCTGATGGGTTGTGCCTTTTGGCAGCCGTTGCAGTAGAAAGAGTTGAACAGTTGGAGAAACGTCCATTGCGTCCACTTGTAATAACTTGGTTCGCAGGTGCGCACCTCGCGGTCCCAGTCATAGCAGAAGCCTATCTTGTCCATCTGTTCGCGATAGCGGTTGATATTTTTCTCCGTTGTCACAGCTGGATGCGTACCCGTCTGGATGGCATACTGCTCGGCAGGCAGACCATAGGCATCGTAGCCCATAGGATGCAGCACGTTGAAACCTTTCAGCCTTTTGTATCTCGCGTATATATCAGAGGCGATATAACCCAACGGGTGGCCTACATGAAGACCTGCACCCGAAGGGTAGGGAAACATATCCAAGACGTAGAACTTGGGTTTGCTGTGGTCGATGTCGACCTTATAAATTTTGTTTTCGTGCCAGTACTGCTGCCACTTCTTCTCGATTTCGTTGAAGTTGTAATCCATATAACGAGGTATTGTTTGCAGGTTTTGAAAGAGCCTGCAAAGATAGGGAAAAAAGGTATTTACGGTTTTAAAATATCAAGATTTCTCACAGTAAGATAGGCATAAAAAAAACAGAAAAGCCTCTTTCGAAACTTTTCTGTTCTGTACTCCCGCAGGGGGTCGAACCCTGGACACCCTGATTAAGAGTCAGGTGCTCTACCAACTGAGCTACGGAAGCATCGTTTTGCGGGTGCAAAAGTACAATCTTTTTTTGTTCCCACAATACTTTTTCTCCACTTTTTTTATCTATTCTTGTAATTTATTATTTATCAGCAAATTATTTACACACTATACAACACCTATCAATCAGCAAACCATTGCTTAAACTCACTCACGCGGGCTTTGCTGATAATGATTTTATCAGGTACTTCAACATGGAGGTTCAAAGCCAACTTGTTGCCAAACCAAATTGACACATCCTTGATGGAAGCACGAGACACGATGTATTGGCGATTGGCGCGGAAAAAGGCTGAAGGCTCCAACTGCTCCAACAACTCATCCAAGGTCTGGTTGGTATAGTAATACTTGTGGTCGAACGAGACGATTTTAACCATCTTGTCGTCAATGCAGACGTATGCAATATCTTTGGCCGCCAGCGGGACCAATTTGTCGCGTTCAGGCAAAAGGAAATAATTTCTCCACTTGGGTTTCAACTCTTCAATCCTTTTCACAAGAGCCTTGTAGTCACCATTCGTCTCTCCTTTAAAGGCATTGAACTTGTTCATTGCTCTTTCAAGATCCTTCTTGTTGATAGGTTTCAGCAGATAGTCGATACTATTCACTTCGAAAGCCTTCAAGGCATACTCGTCGTAGGCCGTAGTGAAGATAATGGGGCAAGTAATGTTGACCTTTTCAAAGATAGCAAACGAAGACCCGTCGGCCAAATGAATATCCATAAAGACCAAATCGGGCATGGGGTTGGACCGGAACCAGTCCTCGGATTCAGCAACGGTCTGCAGCACTTCGACAACTTCTGTTTCGGGACTGACCTTGCCAATCAGCTTACAGAGCGCTTGTGATGCCATTATTTCGTCTTCAATGATTAAAGCTTTCATAGCACATCTATTTTCAATTCTTTACGAGTGGCAAAGTTACAATAAAATCTTTTCCGTCATCACTAATCTCCACTTTTTTATTCCATTGCAGTCGATAACGTTCCGTCAAATTGGCCAAACCAATGCCATTACTATCCTCCTTCATGACCTTTGGCTGTATGGCATTACTAACAACCAGGTGATCCTCGGCATCGGTTGAAATATGCACCACTAACGGGCATTTGACTGAAATGACATTATGCTTGATGGCATTCTCTACCAAGCCCTGTATAGCTAAAGGAGGAACCAAATAGTCATCGTATCGCTCATGGTTGATATGATGGTCGAAAACGAGATTGTCACCATAGCGTATTTTTAGCATTCTACAATAATCGGCGGTGCATTTCAACTCCTCGGCGAGGGTAACCACCTCGCGTTTCTGTAAAGTGTAGCGCAACACGTTGCAAAGCTGCTGGACATATTCCTCAGCACGATCGGGGTCCACTGTGATGAGTGACTGGAGGGTGTTCATAGAGTTGAAAAGGAAATGCGGGTCAAGCTGGTTTTTCAAGGCCTCGTAACGCGAGCTGAAACTCTCGGCGCGAAGCATCTCATTCTCAACAGCCGTCATCTTCTCCAAATGCATCGAACGCAATAAATAGCCTATCATGACAGGCAACACAATCAGCGGCATATCGCCTAACCAACTCCTGAAGAAAACTCGGGAAGGAAGATGATCCTTATACTCGGGCGGAGACCAGATTTGATGGTTCAGCATAGTAATTAAGGTGCTGATGGTCAGACCCACCAACAACGACCCCACGATATTGGCCACCAATTCGTCACGCCGTTTCTCAAAAGGATAGCTCAACACTTTACGCTCATAGAGGAACAGCAGAAACGTCATGATGAAGCTGAACACAACATTACCCAACACAATAATCCAATAAGCCGGCTTGACATCAAAAGGCTCAACCATCGGCATCAAGGGACGGCTGAAATGACGCTTCAAGATAAAGAGCACATAAAAGCCTATGGTTATTGCCAAAGAGAGAAACGCAATCCGCTTGAGCGACAAATAAGCGTTGACATTATTTCTTTCGTTCTTGTTCATATTACACAAAATAAAAACGCCATACTAAGATGGCGTTTTTTCTCCCTTATACGGGGAGTTTTAGAAATGGATTGAATTTCATCATTCTTTTTCACTCTTACGGCCTTTACCGAGGAGATAAGCCCCACCCAAGACGGTAAGCAGCAAGATGCCGCTACCAGTAGGTGCAAAGCCTTCAGCTTGGTCCCACTCCACTCCATGGAAGGGAACAATATTGCCTAACTCATCCATCTCGCCACAGCGATTTGTTAACGACTCGTCATCGAGGAAGATTTGAGCCGTAACAGGTGCTACCGAAAGCATGGCAACCATAAGAATGGCAAAAACTCTCTTTTTCATTTCATTGGGTCTTTTGCAATTTGTTCTCATGTCTTGGTCCTCCTCTTATTTGATAACGATTTTCTGTACTTTAGTTCCATTGACTGTGTCGAGCCGCAACAAGTACACACCCACGCTGACATCAGGCAAAGCTGTTGCGGTTTGCATTCCTTGAAGCTCTTTCGACATTACTTTACGTCCTGTTACATCAAACATCTGAAGCGTACCCTCGCCGTTGACCACAAGTTCGTCACCCGACTGGAATGCGAAGTTCGTAACTTGCTGGTCGCCTTCCGTCTGGTGATCATCAATGCCTGTATACCCGAACAAGAGACGGAAACGGCTGCGATAATCCGATGTGCTTGCCACGAAACGATACTCTCTTTCAGTAAGGCAATCCACGTCGACACCCGTCATATTGTCAATCAGGTGCAGATAACTGAAATTGCCGTTTTGCGTATTCCATGTCATTGTGTATTCACCGTTCTCGTATGCCTCGAAACGGATGGGCACTTCGGCCATACCAGGCTTGGTGAACGCAATCGCCCAGTCACGATCCTCATAGCGGCACCATACGTGGCACGTGGCAAGCCTTAAGTCACGCATCATGAGAGCTCCGCCTTGGTCAGGTCTACCCAACTCCACCGTGGTCATATCACGGTTTCCTGTGGCATCTGTAGCAAACAGGTTCACCAAAGGATAAGCAGGCTGTTCCGCATCACGGAAATGACCGCCATCACCATAGACATCACGCATGTCAGGGGTGAACACGGCAGTAGTATCATCCGACTCACACGCCAGCTGTATCATGAATCCCTGATGAGGCGCAATGTACCTTGGCGCACCGTACGGATTCACTGAAGAATGGTAAGCATAGTATTTGTATCCTCCAGGATAGGTAGTGTCAGCATCCACGTATGGATCTTCATCAAGCACGGTGTAATACCAACTTGTGGTGTCGCAATCCCAGAAAGCACTGCTATTCTTCCATGCAAACTTATCGAAATCAAGATATGCCAAATAAGGATTACCTAACAAGTTGTAACCTGGTCTGACATTATTATGGAAAGTAACAGGAATGGCCAGCTGAGGCTCGTTACCATTCAACATGCCATAGCATTGCAGGTAAGTGGGTTGGCGTGTGGCCAAAAGATAGCCCTTGCCCACAACAAGCATTTCTTCATTTTGATAGGGTATAGGAACCAGCGTGTCGTCCTCATGCCAGTGGCTCTGGCTGTTGCGTTTGAAATTCACCCAATGGTGGTCGGCCTCAGAATAAGTGTAATAGTCCCAATCCTGATAATAGTTTTCATGATTGACCCCCACAGGTGTTGTATTGTCATTAGACACATAGTTTGTACCATAAACATGGCTTGGGAAATAGCCATCACGTTCCGATTCATCATAGAACTGATAATAAGGCATCGGATCACCCGAAGCACTGGATGAATGCCCATAACTGAACAGATACTGCGTTGTATCTTCAGTTCCATCACTCTTGACATACTTCACAGCAAGCGGAGCATTGGCCAACGGGGTAGAGAACATGTGCCAGTCGATATAGTCAATCATGTCCCCTCCATAAGTAGGATTAGCACCATTAGCACCAGCTGAATTGTCCAAAGTAACACCAACGTAGGCATTGAGCGTATCGTTCTGTATCAAGCTCACTTTCTCATCAATGTATAGTTTCGCACCTGAATGGACATTGCCGTTCACATTACCGTTGCTTTGATACAGGCAAATAGCGGCAGTATCAGCCTGAGCAGGATATGCAGCAATCAGATCGTTAATCTGAGCATAATGCAGGAAGAACTCGCTCTCGCCCCCATTGGAAGTGCCCAAGCAGGCCACTGCATCCGTCGAAGGCATCCGCAAGATGGGATAATCTCCATTGATGGCAGTGGTAGTCGGTCTCATCCAGGAGGTATAAATGGAGTAGCTACCGTTCATATCGTTCACCCAATTATTGAGACAAAGCAGCATCTGCTTATCAGGATATGGATCGGGGGAGGGCTCAACCGGAATATAAGTACTGTTACCTTCCACCACATGAACTTGGACATCCCGCCTTAAATATAAATAAGGTGTCTCAGCATTGTTGTCGTAATAACGATAATTGGTGAAAACGCTACGTGGATTCTTATTTGCCACATAACGCACGCTGCCTTCCCTGGAATAGCAGTATTGCAAATCAGCGTTTTCGTTGTGCTGGCCAACAAACCATCCAAAGCTGGTGGCCGTAGGAACCGTGCCTCTCAGCCTCACATAGCAATTCGCTATCCCTCCTGAGTTTTCGCCGACAAGACCGCCAAAATACTGTCCTGTGCCAATAAAGTTGAACTTCGGGTTGGCAAAACTGTTGTAAAGACTACCACTCACAATCTGTCCCACGATTCCGCCCATCTTTCCGCCTTCAATATCAGGCATGGCGCAAATGGAATGAATCAAGGTCGTGCTATTGCCATCAAGACCCATACGACCCACAGCACCACCCACAATCATACCCGGGCTTTGAACGTTCAGACGGGCTGAAGCCTCACAATTGCGCAATACGGCACCGCTTTCCATTTCGGCAACAAGCGCGCCCACAAAAAGGTCATCGTTGTTCTCAATATTAAACAGAGCATCCTCGAGGAACATATCCTGAACCACTCCCTCTTCAACATTACCAAAGAAGCCATAACCATAGTGAGTCTTGTAGGCCATACTGATAATGCCTTGAATAGTATGGCCATTGCCGTTAAATATTCCTTTGAAAGGTGCTTGCTCGTTCGTATCAGGATTGGAAATACCGATGGGTACCCATCCAAATTCACTCATATCCAAATCAGCATTAAGGTAGATAACGGTATCCATCAAACTATGCGGCGGAAGGTCGGGCAAACCTTCAACATCCTTTCTTCCATTGACACACGTAATCAGCCAAGCCAAATCCTCTCTCGAGTCAATATTGTCAAAGCTGAAGCCCTCAGGCTCAACGACGACAGCTTCGGGCCAAAAACCATACAGATAGACATGATCGGGATCAAACACCGAAGGCCAATCGCTACGGTGTACGGAAAGGTATCGATCAGTATCGTCAAACAACACATCTTGGTATGGATGATCTGGACCAGTAGTGAAATTGTCGAGATAGCCCCAACTGGATGTTGACGGGGCACAGTAAATTACCGGGACAAGATTCCTAGGTACACTGAAGCCCACTCTCGATGTCGCATCAATGCCATTCTCCACAACCGTAATCACATCGGGGTGCAATGCGCTGCTGAAAGTAGCATCTGGGTCAGGAAGATAAACGTTATTGCGAGTGTCATTGGTGATGACATACGTTTCTGGAGTATCAGTATCAGCTGCAAAATTATCCTTCGCTACAACAGTATTTACAGTCAGCATGTTATCACCAATAACAAGTCTTCCTTTTAGGAAAACGCCACCGCCATATTGGCCCGTTGGAACGTAATTCCTATTCAATAAAGCAGAGCCCTTCAGCAAAAGCATTCCTTCATCATCGATATACATTCCACCACCTTCTTCCACAGCGAAATTGAAACTGATATCACCGTCAGAAAACTCTACAAAGCCTTTCTTGGAATAAATACCTCCACCTTTAGAGGCGGTATTGTATCGAATTTGGCTCACGCTATCAGTCTTGGTCACATAAACCTCAGCATCGTCGCCATTGGAATAAAGGCCACCGCCTTCTTGAGCCATATTGTGCAAAATCTTACCACCCTTAATGGCAATAACACCACCCGAAGTGCAGATACCACCGCCACAGCTTGCCGTATTCGAGTAACTGTCGTCAGCACCGCCTATTGTACCGCCCGTCATCGAAAAGCTACCACCAGAGATGTAAATGCCGCCACCTCCGTTATATGCCACGTTACTGAACACGGATCCTCCATTATATCCTACTATACCATTATTTAGACAAATACCGCCGCCATAAACAGCAGTGTTTTCTGAAATACAACAATCATTGATATTCATGGTACCATTGTCAACGAACATACCGCCACCGCTGCCACTGACCGCGTTATTGTTGACCACATTCATGGAATTCAGCGGATCGCCAGCCAAACCCACATTGACCGCCACTCCGCCATTGGCAAAAATACCACCACCATCATCAGCAGCAGTGTTCGACTCCACCTCACCGTAATTCAAGTCAATGTTAGCATGATAAACCTCTGTTGTTCGCGTAATATAGATACCACCGCCATTTTGAGCATGATTGTCCCTAATCGTGGCACCATTGATCTTCAAACTGACAGAAATGATATCGCCTGATGCATTATACACGACAGGAGTAGAGCCGTTCTTAATATCCTTAATCCTAAACCAAACGCCGCCGCCGTTCCCCGCCGCCGTATTGCCTTCAATAACTGTTGTCGAATCCAAGTCGATAACAGGATCAAAGACCTGCAACGTGGCAAGATAACTATTTCTTGAATAAGGCGTGTAGCACAAGCCACCGCCATTTCGCCCCGACCTATTTTTGGTAATCTGGGTAGCTCTTATCTTAGCAAGGCTGGAGATATAAATACCGCCGCCGTCTCCATTATTCCAGTTGCTATCGACAACGCAATGATTTAACCTCAAGGTATCAGCATCAAAGGCATTCCAGTGAATCACACCAATTTGGGATGAACCTGCAGCAAAATTGTAATTCTTCCTCACTGTGCAGTTGTTCATCTCCAAACTACACCTATTGGCGCCCCAGGTTCTAATCAAACCACCCATACTATTACCGTCTCCATAACAATAGCATTGGCTCACCTCACAATGATTCATCGTCAGAGAAGAGACAGGGACAGGCTCTTCATTATTGACCCTAATGCGGATAGCACCACCTGCACTTGTTGCATAACATCTGTTAATCTTACAATAATCCATCGTGATCACTTGATGCGAAGTGGACTCACCGCTCTCACCATGACGGATGTTCATGGCACCGCCGTCAACGATTCCCGAGCCATTGTTATTGTAATTATTCCGCATGGTCACGTAATCAAAGTCAATGGTACCACCTACCGAAATCACCAATGCGGCTTGAGCCAACACAGCACCGTTTGTGCTATACTGGACAACGTAGTTATTTGGATTATTGGCGGCCTGAACGATATTAAAGCCTTCGCAGCCTCCGTCAATAATGAAATCCTTACCAGATTCTCCTTGAACAATTAAGTTACAGTCAGAGACTGTCGTTGTGCTATTGTTCACAAAGAAAAACTCACTCAAATAAGTTGTAGCACGCTTCAACGTCGCATAACCTCCAGTTCCAGTGTAGTTTGTGCCCAGCGACAAACGAAGAGTCCCGTGTGTCACATTGAAACGTCCGGCAAGATAGACGCAATTCGTGGTGTTAAACACGATGTTCAGCGTACCACCTGATACGTTAATATTGCCCAAACAGTCATACGAACCCTCACCATCCACACTAAATTGGTTCCCTGCGGTGGTAGCCAGCACTATTGTCCTGTCACCACTGCTATGGGTCAAGCCATAATTCTCTGCCCAAGCAGGACGAGCAGCAAGGCACAACACCGACACAACAAAAATTGACGCAATTTTTCTAATTGTTTTCATATCGATTTGCTTTGTTATTTTTCAATTTTACAGACTTTATTGTTATCCAATTATGTGAGCAAAACTCAACCATCATTTTGATTCTCAAAAGGATGGAATCGTAAACACGCACATTATGTCGTTGCAAATATACAAATAATTGGGGAAATACAAGTTTCAGTAGAAAAAAATAAGGCCCACGCAGGTTCAAATAGCAAGTGCAAAAAGTTACTCACTTACTCACTTACTCACTTTTGACATTAAGGTTTTTCGATGTTGAAACGACAGGTAATATCATCAAAATTTTATTTTATTATTATAATACTATTACTATAGTAATAGTATTATAATAATAAGTTTTTCTTGTCACAAGTTTACGAAGTGTAAATGTCCGAAGTGAGTAACTGAGTAACTGAGTAACTGAGTAAGTTCGACGCAAAACGCGCCGAAAACGGACATTGTAGAGCCTCGTGAGTTTGGTGCCGCCAAACTGGAAGTTCGCCACAAGCAAACTGGGAGTTTGGTGCCGCCGAAATTTCAACGAACTTTTAATCCGTTTTTATGAAACCGTATTGTCCAAAAGCCTTGAATACCTGAATTTGCAATGCTCACTAAATTAAGGAGTACACATCAACAAAAAAACACTATCTTTGCCGGCAAAATCAACAAATATGACAACGGTTTTAAAAAAGGTTTTTCACCGGCAATCTAAGAACACGACATAATTTCAAAATCCCTATAAACATGAAAGTTTTCGTCAACGACAATGAAGTGCGCACCTACTACGGTGCAAAGGTAAAATCCGTAGTACTGGCCTACTGCAGCGCCAATCACTTATCCCTTAATCTCAACAGCATTGAAGTGAGAGATGCCTACGGCAATCGGGTCGACCTTGACGGCTCGCTTCGAGCCAATTCAAGAATTTATCTCAAACTCTGATCACCATGAAAAGAACTAACAAACTCACTTTGGTGGCTTGTGCCGTTCTGCTGTTTCTCGCTTCCTGTGAGACCAAGCCGAAAGAACAAAAGATTTACATCGCCACCACCAACGACATGCATGCCAACATCGACAATTTCCCCAAGATGGCTGCCCTCATCGACAGTCTGCGTAACGTTCATCCCAACCTACTGTTATTCAGTGCTGGAGACAACCGTTCGGGCAACCCTATCAACGACCGTTATACCGAGCCTTCAAAGCCTATGTACGAGCTAATGAATGCCGTCGGCTTCGACCTGTCGTGCTTCGGCAATCATGAATGGGACGGAGGCCCACTTGCCTTGCGCAACGTGTTGAATTGGGCCGACTTCCCCTTTGTTTGCGCCAACGTCACCTTCGACGACACGCTACAAATGTCCAACGCACATCCCTATGTCACCTTTGAGCGCAACGGACTGAAAATCGGCGTTATCGGCGGCATACAGTTAGGTGAAAACGGTCAACCCGACTTCCACCCGAAAAACGCTGGCGGATCTCATTTTGTGCCACTCAATGAAGTACTCCAACAATACATTGACGAATTGAACGACTGCAACGCTATCTTCCTCCTCTCCCACTGTGGCTATGAAGAAGACCGTGAGACTGCAGCACAATTCCCACAGCTGGCTGCCATCTTCGGCGGACACAGCCACACCCTCGTTGAAGAGAAACAACTTGTCGACAGCGTGATGATTACCCAAGCTGGTTCCAAGGTTAAGTTCGTAACCCTCAGCACATTCACCTTCGTCAACGGCAAACTCGTTGACAAAGAGATGCAGCAACTTTCCGTTTTGGATTACCCGAAAAAAGACGAAAAAATCAGTGCTATGGTCAAGCAATACAACAGCGACCCTTATTTCTCTACCGTCGTCACCTATAACAAGAGTGCCGTTGAAAGCTACGAGTCGTTAGGTTGCCTGATGACCGATGCCGTCCGAGCCACTACAGGTGCTGACCTAGCCTTCCAAAATCCGGGAGGTGTGCGTTTCGACACCCTCTCTGTGCGCCCCGTCACCATCAAAGATCTCTTCGCCCTCGACCCCTTCGACAATGAAATCATCCAGTTCACCCTCACAGGAGAAGAAATTATCCGCCTCATGAAGAGTTGCTACATTACTGACGGAGGCCCCATTTACTGCTCTGGCTGTTCCTACAGCTACACAGATCAAGACGGCGAAATGACCGACATCAAGGTAACGCTCGCCAATGGCAAACCCTTGGACATGAAGGCCAAATACAGCGTCATGATGAACAGCTATATGTCGTCAGTATTCGACTACGAGCACGAAGATCCGGGACAATCTATCTTCCGCACATCAAACGACATTATGCTCGAATTTCTATCAAAGAATCCTGAAATTGACTACGGTAATGTGGCCCGCGTCATCGAGCAATAATTTTGGCACGGTTTTGGTATCGTGAAAGGGTAAGAAACGACAAACTGAAGTCAAACCCCTTAAACAAACGCTACCATGAAAGCCAAGAACATCCTGATGACCCTCCTGTTAGTGACGGGAGCCATCGCAGCCAAAGCAGCCGGTTATCCACCCGAACTCGCTTTAGTGTCACAGCCCGTGATGGCCTACAACGCCAATTCCATCACAATCTACTATGATGTCGAGAACATTGGCGACTACACCTATCGAGGCAGCGTTTGCCTCTATCTCTACCCCGACGAAGGCTACAGCTACGCCGAGAAATGGGTAAAAGTACGCCCGGGGCGCATCAAGAGAATCGCCATCGAGATTCCGGCCTACCGTATCCGCATGGGACACCCCTTCACCATCATGCCCTACTACGAGATGGGCGACGAGCTGTACAGCTTTACCACCTTTGAATATTTTGAACCTATCACCTTCTTTTGGGAGGGTCCGCGCACTGAGCGCTGGGTGGTCATCAACATAGGACCCTGCCCGAACTACTACCATCGTCCGGGCAGCTATCGCTACTACTACGACGGTTTCCGTCCAATGACACCGCCTTCTGGTCACAAGCCACATCCGATGAACCCGATGCACCACACCTACAGCTATCACCACAACAACGGAGGCTATCCTGCCAGTCACTTCGGAGAAAATCACGGTCCGAAGCCCGGACACGAAGGCGAGACACCCAAGCCTAACGGCGGTGAAGCCCCGAGCGCCACGGTGAGGCCCAAGCCCAACGGAGGCAGCATGAGCCACGGCCACAGTGGCATAGGTAGTGGCAACAACCCCGCGCCCAACAGCGGTGACAACGCAGGCAGCGGCAGAACGCCCAACAGCAATAGCAGCCGCTCAACAGGCAATAGCAACGTCAGCCGTCCAACGAGCAACCCCAGCTCAAGCTCCAGTGGTAGCCTCAGTCGCCCAGCCGCAAACATCAACAACAGTTCAAGCCGAGTGGGTAGTTCAAACTCAAGCAGCCGTCCTAATGGAACCACCACCAGCAATGGTAGCAACTCAAGCCGAGTGAAAAGCTCAAGCAGCAGCTCAAGTTCCAACAGCGGAGCCAGAAGCAGTTCAAGTTCGGCCAGAAGTTCAAGCAATTCAAGTTCAACAAGCAGAAGTACAAGTGGCTCAAGCAGCGGGCGCAGATAAGAGAATACCGTAATCAAAATCGCGGGGATGACCAAACGGATGTCCCCGTTGCTTTTATTTTAGCAGCCATCTCCAAACCAACAATTTCAGAACCCACTGGAGACCAATGAGTGTCATCCAAACGATAGACATCTTGAGTGCCAGATACTATGTAAGGAAGCAATAGTTCTTTGGTGTTTAATACAGAATCATTGGAAGGAAAATAATCCAGCAAACAATTACGTCTATGTTTATTGGAGATTAACGGTTCATAGGCATCATACTTGTCGGCGGCAATCATATAATACAACGTAATATCATGCTGTTTCGCTATGCGGAAGAGTGAATTCAACGTATTGCGCATCCGTGGAATTTGCTGTTGAACATCGTCAACCATGTTCGCCTCATCTTCGAAGTAAGAGAACAAAGTTGAAGCATAGCGTTGATGGGTAAAACAAGGCTGAGACAAATTGAAACGATGTGTCGGGCATTCCTTCCCCATTCTATAACGCATAAAAACCGTAGTCTCTGCAACCCAATCTCTTTTTTTCTTTGCTTGACTTTGGGACATCTCTGTTGTTGGCAGTCCTTCAACATAAGTGCGAAAGTAATTATCAACAGCAAGAGGTGAAGTCAACCTCATAACCAAATGGCGTTCCACCGATTCAAGAATGACAATACAATGGTCGGGGATAATTTGTTCCTCAATTAAACTCACAAACAACTGTTCGGGATAAAATCCGCAGTGATAGTTCCGAAAATTAACCAACTGAATGCCTAAATCTTCCGCCATATATCGGCTCCAACTATTCTCTATATGATTGCTTTTTTGTGTAGATTCCTCTCTATTACTGAAGGAATCTCCTATGACAATTACGCTACCACTATCTATTTCCATTTCTTCATGCCAAGGCATAATAAACGTTGAGTCGAAGGGATAGTGTTGGTGTATATTATTTACATAATCCCATCCTATTGGAATTTTCCCTAATGAAGACAAACCAGATGTGATATTGGGAAATATGGCATATCTATAGACTACGATACATGTGAATAATATCGCAAATGTCGTTAGAAATTTAGGAAGAAACCGTTTCATCAGAACTGAAAATAAATAAAAGTTTCCGCTTGATTATAATAAAAGATGATGCAAATAGCTAACGCTGAATAAATAATATATCGAAAACACCAATGGACATTATGCAACTCCAAACCATGTTGTTTATTACGTTGTATCCATTCCACAACAAGCATCAACACTATCATGCCGAGAATAGGGAACATCTTTGCAGAACCGTTTTGAGGAATAGATAACAAACTTACATTCAGAATTCCACAATAATACTCCCAAGCCTGTCCAATACTTTCAGCCCTAAAAATAATCCACCCCATCATCACTAAGACAAATGTTAGAAACATTCGCCACGCTTCCTTCCACGTGGGAAGGATTCTCCCTTCCGACACTGGGTTTGTGTACTTACGGTTCTTCCCCGTCAGAATCAAAGGCAGAAAAAGGACTGCATGATAAGTGCCCCATGCCAAATAAGTCCAATTGGCTCCGTGCCACAATCCGCTCACAAGGAAAATGATTATTGTGTTCCTTATCAACATTGTTTTCGACACCTTACTTCCTCCCAAAGGAATGTATAAATAGTCTCGAAACCATGTTGTCAATGAAATATGCCACCTACGCCAAAATTCCGCTATGTCTCTACTAAAGTAAGGGAAGTTGAAATTCCGAATTAACTTAATGCCAAACAGCTTTGCTGTACCGATAGCAATGTCAGAGTAGCCTGAAAAGTCACCATAAATTTGGAAGGTAAAAAATATCGCTGCCAACAACAGTGAGCTTCCACTTTGCCCTGTACTAGTCGAGAACACCTGATTGACATACGTCGCGCAGTTATCAGCAACTACAATCTTTTTGAACAAACCCCACAAAATCTGGCGCATTCCGTCAACGGCGGTGTCATAGTCGAATTCCCTTTTCTTCAGAAACTGTGGCAACAAATTCGTCGCTCGCTCAATAGGACCGGCTACCAACTGAGGGAAAAACGAAATGAAGGCGAAGAAGGCAACTATGTCTTTTGTAGGCTCAATCTTACCTCGACAAACATCAATGGAATAGCTCAAAGCCTGAAAGGTGTAGAACGATATACCTACAGGAAGTATCACTTTCAGCAATAGCCCATCCGCAGAGGCATGAAACAGCCGGGCAAACTCCATAACAAAAAAGTCATAGTACTTGAACAGTGCAAGGATACCAAGGTTCAGCACGATGTTAACCCACATCCATGCTTTCGCCTTTTTCTTCGAATCCACCCTTCCTATTAGTAGTCCACTGCTCCACGAAAACAACGAGGTAAGAGCTATGAGCAACAAGAATTTCCAATTCCACCACCCATAGAACACATAACTTGACACCACTATGAAAGCGTTCTGCAACCTTAACTGTTGCCTCGACTTACTGATAAAGCGGTCAAATACAAACCAATAGAGCATGAACACTATCGGAAGGAAAAGGGCAAACTGCAAGGAGTTAAAGAGCATGATGATAGAGTTTGTGTGTGCAAAAATAGTAAATTTGAAGCAACCAACAATTAAAATCTGTTTCCAACTTATTTCGCAATAGGATAATACTCAAAAAAACAATGGCAAAAAGATTGTCACATTTAAAAAAAACATACTTTTGCACCGAGTAGAAAAAAAAGAAGTAGTGATGGTTTCTATTATTATTCCAGTGTATAACACCGAACCTTATATAAAGGCTTGCTTGCAAAGTGTAATGCGACAAACGTATGACATTCAAGATGACATTCAACGACACTTAAAGCGAAAAGAGATTACACCCATACCCTATTAAAGCATGAGAGCGACAAGTATAACCAACCGAGAGATTTGGCGTATCGCCTATCCCATCATGCTGGGCAACCTTGCCCAGACCATCATCACTTTCACCGACACCGCTTTCCTCGGCCACCTCGGCACCAACGAGCTGAGTGCCTCCATGATGGCTGGACTGTACTATTTCGTTTTTACCACCTTGGCAATGGGCTTCGCCGTAGGCATCCAGATTTTTATCGCGAGGCGTTACGGCGAAGGCGAATATAAGCAAATCGGCGTGGTGTTTCAGCACGGAGCGCATTTCGTGTTCGCGCTGGGATTGTTGCTGTTCTGCATCCTCTTCTTTTTCAGTCACCGCTTGCTGCAAATCATCATCGAGTCCAACAACATCTATGTGGCGGCTAACGAATACTTAAGATACCGACAATTCGGCATCTTCTTCGTTGTGTTCAACTACCTATTCCGCTCGTTCTATGTAGGCATCAGCAGTACACAAGTCATTACCTTCTCGACACTCATCATGGCTGTGGTCAACATCTTCTTCGATTGGGCCCTCATCTTTGGTCATGTAGGACTGCCCGAAATGGGCATAGGAGGTGCGGCCTTGGCCTCACTGTTAGCCGAAATCACAGCGTTCTGCTTCTTTTGGATTTACACCTATTTTAAGATACCGCATGAGGAATACGGAATGTTCCGTTGGCACAAAAAAGAGCCACAACTACTGGCCGACCTGCTAAAAGTGGCCTTCCCGAGCATGATACAACGCCTGTTTTCGTTTGGTGCCTGGTTTATCTTCTTCGTCATGATTGAAAAGATGGGTGAGACCGCCATAGGCGTGTCGTCAGTGGTCCGTAGCACCTATATGATTCTCATCATCCCAGGCATCGCCTTTTCGGCGACGGCCAACACCCTTACGAGCCGCATTATCGGGGAAGGCAAGAGCGACGAAGTGATGTCTTCCGTATGGAAAGTGGTGAAAAACAGCTTCCTGTGCAGTGCCGTTCTGGTGGTGGTAGTGGCTGTCATCCCGCATTTGGTTTTGCAAATCTACACCGATGATGCTACATTGGCGCAGGCAGCCATACCTTCTGTTCACGTGATTTGTGTCGCCACATTATTAGGTGCTTTCTCCATGACCTTTTTTGAGGCTGTCTCAGGCACCGGAAACACCACAGCGGCAATGGCTTTAGAGTTCGGCATCCTTATCGCCTATATTGTTTATGTCTTCCTAATGTCAAAGACCTCTACTATCGCTGGCGTTTGGACAGCCGAGTGGCTCTACAACATCTCCATAGGACTCATCTCACTGCTCTACATTTGGAAAGCCGATTGGCAAAAGAAGAGGATATAGAGATAACACCAGAATGGGTATCAGACTGTCAAGGTGCTGACAATGGTATCCACTAAGTTATAGGCTCCGTCGTAAACATCTTTCAGCGTTGCGTCGAGCATATAAGCCGGTGTAGTGAAAACCAAATGGGCATTGTCGGCTACAACGTCGCCGTGTTCTGTCTGCACATGACTGGCTCCCATTTTATTCACATTATCCACATCAGGCGTACCATCCTTGCCCAGGGTGATGCAAACTTCAGGGATGAGTTTGGCGAACATCACTGGCGAGATACACATTCCACCAATAGGCTTGTGAGCCTGATAAGTATCGAGGATGACGCGAGCCACATCGGGCTGTACCTCCATAGAAGCACCTTTGTAAGCATAGTCGCATAGATTCTTGGCTACACCATAGCCCCCGCTGAAGAGCAAACCGTCATAATCGGCAGCCTTGTATTCCTCGATGGGTAGCACACGCCCGCGGGCGAGACGAGCAGCCTCGACAAGGATATTTCGTTTGGCGTTGCACACCTTCTTGTCCGTCAGATGGTCGATGACCTCGGTCTGAGGACGGTTGGGCGCAAAGCACTGGTACTGACATTGATGCTGCTCAAGGGAGAGCAAGAGCGTGATGGCTTCGTTAATTTCGCTGCCGTCCTTGCGACCGCAGCCTGCTAAAACTACTGCAAATCTTTTCATAATGGATTCGGATTATGATTTTTCAAATGATGATTTATTGGGCAAAATACATACAAAAGCTTCCTCAATCTGTTTTGAACAGCCAACAGCATCCTCTGTTGCTCCGCTTTCATTTAAACAAACGTGGAAATATTCCTGATTTTTTATTACCTGACATATCCACCCTATATGAGCTGACATGATAGTGAAATGCCTTCCTTGGGTGATGGAACGTATGGGAAAGAAACATCCCTTCGCCTGGTTCCATGCACATAGCAACCATTGATTGACTTGGTCATCGGAGCGAAACCTATGACCACAAGAAATATCCATGACATCAGGATGCCTGTCCCATAACTCTTGCAACGTGGATTTCAAATGAGGCTGAGCCAAGTGGCCGTATAAACCTACCGGGATGGTCTTGTTTGCCCAAAAACAGCGCAAATTCTGTTGTGTTCTCTTTATCCCAAGTTCCTTGACACTGAACCATTTATCGCGATGCTCCCATATCGACGCACGGGTATCAAAAGAGGTATTCAGCACACAATAGTCATTAAATAAGAGTCGACTCCAATGGTTATAACCAACTTTGTTGGAGTATCGCAAATCTGTTTCCAACACAGGATTGCCGTTCTTGAAAAAACATTCAGGTGGAGTGGTTTTGAGCAAAAATGTGTCATCGTTGAAAAACACATACCGTTCAGAAAGCCCTTCAATCCGATGAAAATTCATTTCAATGGTACTCGAATTATAAGTTGGGAGGTACTTTATAGGAATGAAGTCGCTGTGGTTGACAATATGAAGTTTGGGGTGTGTCGTGTTCAGCCATGAGGGAATTTGGTTGTCGGTGACAAAATGGATCTTGTTTACCCAAGGTGCAAACTGCTCAACACCACGAAACCAAAACCTCAGCAAGCCGTTGTCACGATACCTGCATTCCGCGTTGGCATCCGACATCTTTTCTGGAAGAGACTCTGAAGACTCATAAATTGCTTTTGTCGCCAACCATGCAGGATCGCTCCCGTCAACCCAAGGGATAACAAAATCTATTTTTTCCATATTTTCCATACCAACAAAAGGGGATAAGTAATAATATGTCCTACCTTATATGTCATAGAATGCGTAGCCTTGTTGTAACCTTTATTGTATTCATTCCTTAAAGCACACTTCATTGGGAACAGCATCAGTTCCTCGTCTGTCAGACCTCTTCGTTTCATGGCTTGAACACAGGAATAAGTATGCCATGCAGCAGCTTTATAAGCATTGTCATTCAACGAGATACTATGGGGATTGTTTCGTTGAATGTATTGAATACAATCTATATGAACAAGGTCGCCAACTTCTTCCAATTTGTAGTATAAATCGGAATCTACCGATCGCTTCATCGAACCATCCACCCCTGATGTCTTGTCATAAAGCCGCTTCTTGAATGTTGCAAAAGGGTGAATAGGCCATTTCATGCTTTGAAGTGCAGAAGATGACGAAGGGATGCTCAACCCAGGCGTTGACCTTATTATATTTAGATTCTCATCAGCCCGATACAATCCAGAGTAGATGAGCGAAGCATTAGGAAACTCCATGTGAGCAGACACCATCGTTCGAATAGCATCCGAACCAAACAACACGTCATCGGGATCCAAGAAGCCACAGATGTCTCCATTGGAATAGTCCACGCATTTTTTCTTCGTAACCCCGACCCCATAGTTCTCGCCATTGAAATAGATATGGAAGCGGGAATCATCAGCATACTGCTCATAGACTTTGGAAGATATATCAGTAGACCCGTCATCAACAACAACGACCTCCCAATTCTCATACGATTGCGCCAAAATGCTGTCAATGCATTCTGAAAGATAGCATCCGTTGTTATAATTGGCAATCAAAATGGAAAATAGTGGGAATGCACTCATATTAGGTACTGCTATGTGGTTGATTTTCTTCGGTAAAGGAGCGGGGTCAAGCCCACTTTGGTTTACGTTTCTCAAAAAAAGCCTTCATGCCTTCTTGTCCTGCAGGGGCGACTCGCTGTGAGGCAATGAGCTGTGAGGTCTGTAAGAAGATGGGGTTATATGGGTCGGCAGTGCCACTCACCAGTCGGAGCAAATGCTTGCACTCAGCCACCGCATCAGGCGAAGCTTGCATAAAATGCTCAATATAGAACCGCTCTGCATCAAGCATCGCATCGGAGTCGACAACTCGGGTCACCAAACGGTAATCACAGGCCTCCTCGGCTTTGAAACGACGGCCCGTCAGCATGAGTTCCTTGGCAACGGCGTTGCCAATTTTGCTCACCACAAACGGTGAGATGGTGGCAGGCGTAAGGCCCAACTTTACTTCGGTGAAAGCAAACATGGTGTCGCGTTCGGCAACCACCACATCGGCAGCAGCAACAATGCCATTGGCCCCACCGATACAGGCTCCATGCACACAGACGATGACGGCCTTGTTGCAGAAGTACACCGTCTGGAAGAGTTTGGAAAGCCTTTCGGCATCAGCCAAATTCTGTGCATAGCTGTAGTCCGCCATCGCTTTCATGTAATTCAAGTCGGCACCGGCGCAAAACGACTTACCCTCACCCCGCAGGACAATAACCCGTACATCATCACGGCTGTTGAGCCAGTCAAAAGCCGTAGTCAGTTCATCAATCATCGCATCATTCAAGGCGTTGCGAACCTCCGGGCGGCTCAGGCTTATCCACGCGACACTCTCGCCCAATTGCACTTTTATCGTTTTAAAGTCCATAGTATATGATAATGACCCTGCAATATTCGGAAAAATTTGGCAAATAAACGCAATCATTCCGCAAAAAATGCGTTACTTTGCAGGCGAAAACATAGAAAAATGGACGATAACAATCTCAATAACGGACTCGACGACCTTCTGAACATGTTCAAGAAGATGATGGAAGGCCAAGATTTGGATGCCATTCCGGGCATCAGCGAAGAGCAGAAAGAACAACTGAAAATGTTCTTGGAAGACTTCGACGAAATGAAAGACGAAATGAAAGTGGAGATTTATAAGTTAGATCCCTTCTCCAAACAGCTTGTAGGGATGGTAATGGGGCAACTGAAGAATTTCACAGGCGAGATGCAGCCTGCTGAAAGCCAAGTGACCCAGCCCAAGGAGCCTGCACCCAACAAGGAAAAGCAACTCACCGACATTCCAGGCACCACCGAGAATCTGGAAGCCCGCATCAATGCCATCGATGCCCAGCTCCGCAAACCCGACCTGAAAGAGGAAGAGATAGACCAACTACTTGATGAACGCAGCAGTATATTAGAAGCCTTAAAATCATAACCCATTAACTCTCAATAATCAACAATCCGAAGATTCAACGAAGTTAATTCAACAATTCAATCATGAAAAAACTCCTTCTCACCCTTATAGCCTTGACCTTTGCAGCGACCTCTTTCGCCCAACTGATTGCCAACAAGACTGACAATAAAGTGACTGTCGGTTTCGACTTGTTCCACGACTTCCAGCTTATCCCCTCAAGCAATGTCTCCAATTGGGATGCCCGAGGTTTCAACCAAGGCGTGAGTTGGTGTATCACTTACAACTTTCCCTTAGGCGAAAGCACAAAACACACCGTCAGTATCGGCGCGGGTATGACCCACCACAATTATTTCTGCTATAACCGCATCCTCAACCCCTATTCTACCGACACGCTGAATATTAGCGAGTCCTATCGCGAAAACGAGAGTTTCAAACGTGCCAAAATCAACGCCAACTATGTCGACATTCCCTTGGAGCTAAGGTTTCGCATCAAGGATCAGGTGAAAATCGGTGTTGGCTTCAAGCTGGGCATTCTGGTAATGGCCAAAACAAAATATGTAGGTCCTGACGACAACGGATACATCGTCCACGAGAAATACACCTATATAAAAAACTTGGAGCGCTACACTTACTCTGCCACATTACGTGTGGGTTGGAAATGGGTGAGTGCATTTGCCTCCTACCAACTCAACCCCGTCTTTGAAGTGGGCCACGAGGCTCCGGTGATACATCCCCTCTCGGTGGGCCTTTCGTTTGCACCATTCTGATGTTGTCCCAATGGATTCTTCAAGAAGCCGAGCAAATCGGCTTCGATGCGTGCGGCATAGCACAAGCCACCGCCTTGGAAGAAGAGTCGGCCCACGTGGAGCAGTGGCTTGAAGCCGAGCGTGAAGGCGAGATGAGTTATCTCACCCGCAACAAGGAGAAACGTTACGACCCTCGCCTTTTGGTGGAAGGCACTCGTTCCGTCGTCACCGTGCTCTTCAACTACTACCCAACCCAACCTCTATCAGGCAAACAATACAAAATTGCCAAATATGCTTACGGAGCCGATTACCATGAAGTGCTAAAGCGTAAGCTACGCCAACTTTTGGAGTGCATCGAGGCGCGAACAGGCCCATTGAAAGGTGTCCGTGTTTTTGTCGATTCGGCCCCTGTACTTGACCGTGCCTGGGCGGTACGTTGCGGCTTAGGTTTCATCGGCAAGAACACCACCCTCATCCATCCCAAGAAAGGTTCGTTCTTCTTCATAGGACACCTGTTTCTACCCATAGCTTTGGACGAAACGGGCACTTCCCTATCCAACCGATGCGGACGTTGTACCAAATGTCTCGATGCTTGTCCCACCGGCGCATTGGAAGCTCCCTTCCACATTGACGCACGTAAATGCATATCTTATCTCACTATAGAATACAAGGGCAGTCTTGCGGGCCACGACCCGAAACTATTCAAGGGTTGGATGTACGGCTGCGACATCTGCCAGGATGTGTGTCCCTACAACCGTTTTTCCTTGCCCAATAGCGAACCTGACTTCCAGCCTACACAGCAACTGCTTGAGATGCAAGATGAAGACTGGTTAGCACTTGACAAAGACCGATTTGACACCCTTTTCAAGCATTCCGCCGTCCAACGAGCTGGATTTGAGGGTCTGAAAAGGAATATCAATTTTATCGCAAAGGAGAGTAGAAATTGTAAGTCATCGTGATTTGGATGACTTTGTTGTAGGCGTGATTAAAAAACCATTGCGGAGTCGGATTAGTCTGCATTGGTGTAATGGAATACATCATACGAGCCCCGATTCCCAAATGAGGAGTGAAGTTATACTGCACGCCGAAATTACCCGTCACCGAGAAGAAATTCAGTTTCCACAATTGCGAAGCCGCATCTAACTCTCCATGATACTTCAGCAAGAAATCAAGACTAAGTCCGGCCTCAAGAGCCAATCGCTTGAATGGTTTCCCATTGACGGTGAAATGCCCGAAGTTGAAGCGCAACATTAAGGGTATCTCGGCATAATGCAGGCGTAAGTTGTAAGGCGCATAGTTATACTCCATCACCTCCTTAGTGGAGGAGTGGGCTCCCATCTGAGTATATTTCAACTCCATTTGAAGGGCAAAGTGATTACCAACGGGAATATTGACGTAGGTGCCAGCCGTCAAGCCAATCTTATGGAAGCCATAATACCTGTCGCCATCCACCTGACTGAAAGTGGCACCAGCGATGAGGCCTGCGTTGAAAGGTTGGGCGAAGGTAGCACCCACACCCAGTAACAATATCATTGACAACAATATGGATAGCTTCTTCGTCTTCATATCGATAACAATTATTCCATCAACAAACGATAATTCTGATAACGTTCCATAATGTCGGCGACAAAGCGATAGGTCTCGCCCCCTCTAAGATAGCCACTTTTACAGCAGGTGTCGTTGAGGTATTTCGACTTATTAAGGATGAAATAGTCTACATTGTCGTCCCAGATATCGGGTGCCTTGCCATACTTGCGAGCCAAGCGCTGCGCATCAAGCACATGACCCATTCCAGCGTTGTAGGAGGCCAACACAAACTTCACTCTTTCAGTACTGTCGGCCACCTTGTTACTCAACGATTTGTCAAGATAAGAGATAAGTTTCGCGCCAGCTTCCAACTGTTCAACCGGGGACGAGTTGTAATCGATGCCGTAGCGTCGCATCACCGAAGGCATAAGCTGCATCAACCCAAAAGCGCCCTTATCGCTTTCCAAATCGGCTTTGAAACGCGACTCCTGATAAATCAAGGCTGCCAGTAAGCGCCAGTCCCAACCTATCTTTGCAGCAGTCCGCTTAATGTCGCTGTCGTAAGCCGACAAGTGTCTGTTTGACGATTCTCGTTGCGAGGAAATATAGCGTCCGTTCTGCACATAGCGTGTCATGATTTGTCGCAATTGTTTCTGCTCAGCACTGGCAATCCATTCGTTGACGGCAAAAAGCAGCGACGAGTCGTTTTCCTGACGGAGAGCCCATCCTATGGGATGTTCAAGGCTCACCGCCAGTTTATAATCAAGCCCATTGAGGTTGTAGGATGCCATTTTGGCGATGTATTCGTCGACGATGGTATAGTCAATCAGGCCATCATAGACAGCGTGTATCAGACCAATACTGTTCAATGTGTCGCACTCCACGACATACACCGTATCGCCAATCACTTCTGAAAGGTAGTCAAGCATCTTGACGGCATGGCTTCGCTTGGTGACATGCACCGTCCGTCCAGCCAAGTCGTAGGGCGAACGAAGCAACTGGTTCTCCACCTCGTTCTCCGTCGACATCGAGCCCCATCCCTTGGGCATACGCTGTACCAGGACACTCTTCTGCAAGAAGATGGGATTGGTCAGGAGGTACTTCTTTTTCAATTCTTTGGTCAAGCCGATGCCTGTAGCCACTATATCCACCTTGCAAGAATCCAACAACTGGAAACAGGAATCCATATTGTCGTTCACCATAATCTCAAGTTTAAGGTGGTTGGCATCGCAGAACCCTTTGAGTAGTTCGTACTCAAACCCGGCAGGATGGGCGTTGTACATATTATAATTAATGTCGCTGCAGTTGGTAACTGCCGTCAGCACGCCTTGTTCCATCAGATGTTCCATCACAGTAAGGGTGTCTTGGGGAACTTGAGGGACTTCAACAATCAAAGTATCTTCTTTCTTCTCAGCCTCCTGACGGGAGCCTTGTCCCGTGTTATTCATTGAGACACTGATATTTTCGCAGGCTGTCAACACGAAAAACACCAATGCCATTCCAAAGCTTTTGAATCGTGTGCTATGCATTATTATCTCTGTCATTTGGGGCGGTAAAAGTAGTAAAAATTACGGTTTATTTGAAAAACAACGTGACTTTTGATGGAATTTTGTACTTTTGCCCTTTCTATCAACCCATTGTTCGATGGCTAAAAAGATACAAGACCCTGACTTGGGCTACTCCATCCTCCTGCCTTACGTCAACTGGCACACACGACGTGCCTATCGGCGTTTCGAAGTACATGGGAAGGAGAATCTGCCCAGAGAAGGCGGTATGATTTTCGGTGCCAACCACAGCAACACGCTGATGGATGCTTTGGTGTTGCTTTCTGCCGACAATGTGCGGAAGGTTTTCATCGCACGAGGCGACATTTTCAAGAAACCCACCATAGCCAAGCTACTCACTTTCTGCCGCATATTGCCTATCTTCCGTATGCGCAACGGCGTAGCCGCAGTACGCCAAAACGACGACTCGCTCAACAAGGCCGTTGATGTCATTCACGACAGCGTCAATCTCTATCTCTTCCCCGAAGGCACCCACCGCACCAAGCATTCCCTCATGCGCATGGGCAAGGGTCTCTTCCATATCGCATTAGATGCCAACAGGAAGTTCGGCGACAAGAAGCCCGTCTACATCATCCCAACCGCCATCGAATACGGTGATTACTTCCGTTTCCGCAGCACAGCGATGATCAACTTCGGCAAGCCCATCAATGTGACGGAGTTTCTCAAAAACACCAACGAGAGCAACGAAGCTGTCGAGATTAACCAACTTAAAGAAACTCTGAGCAACGAGATTGCCAAGCTTTTTACATACATCCCTGATGACGAAGACTATGATGCCATCTGGGAAATTGTGAAGATGAAAAACGAGAAACGAGCCGGAAGCCTTTACAAGAAGATGCTGCGCAACCGTGAAACCGTGAACCGCGTGCTGAAATACAAGGAAGAGCAACCCGAAAAGGCTCGCAATCTATTTGAACGAGTCATTTCGTTCACAAAAAATCGCAAGGAACAGAAAATCTCAGTCATGTCGGTGGCAAAGAAATATCCCCTGCTCAACTCCATGTGGAAGTTCTTGGTGTTGCTGCTGGGTCTGCCCTACTATTTGGCCTCCGCCGTTGTCAACCTTCCTACCTGGCTCACCACTTATTTTATTAGAAAGAATCTGAAAGACCCCGCCTTCGGCAACACCGTCAGCTTTGCTGTACGACTCGTTTTGTCCCCGCTGATTTTCATCGTTGGCACTATTCTGGCTTTCTGCTTCATGCCATGGGAGTGGGCCACCGTGGTCACCGTGCTGCTTTTCTTCTCCTATTCAGTCTTCGTCGATTACAACGAGTTGTTCAGACGTTGGCTCTCCGACTTGCGCTGGACCTTCAAGAAAAACTTACGCAAACAATATCAATCTTTGAACCTCAATACTTTGTTCTAATGGCACAACGCTGGATTATCCCTGACATTCACGGCTGCTTGAAAACGCTTCAGACGCTGCTTGAAAACATACTCTTGGCAACCAAAGAAGATTCCTTATACTTTTTGGGCGACTATATTGACCGAGGTCCCGACGGGAAAGGCGTCATCGACTATCTGATGAAACTTCAACAAGAAGGATACAAGGTGCATTTTATCAAAGGTAACCATGAAGACCTTTGCGTCACCGCGTTTGAGGCTGACCAAAAGAAAAAGTTTTTTGGTGGCAAGCACCCTGAACAGAAAGAATGGGAAGCCGTAGGTGCCAAAGCGACCCTTGAGAGCTTCGGTGTAAAACATCCCCGCGAAATACCCCAGGCCTACATCGATTGGATGAACGCCTGCCTGCCCTATATCGAACTGGAGAACTACATCCTCGTTCATGCTGGCCTGAACTGCAAAGCCGAAAAACCCTTTGAGGATACCCGCAGCATGATGTGGACCCGTACCTTCAAAGTGGACTTTGCAAAATCTCACGGCAAAAAAGTCATCCATGGGCACATCCCTGTTGATTATACCTTCATGGACTTGGTAATCAACAACAACGAGAATTACGATTTTATCGCATTGGACAACGGAGTCTATGTAACTGACAAGCCCGGTTTGGGCAACCTGATGGCTTTCAACCCCGACACCAAAAAGCTCGTGGCCCAATCGAATATGGACCTGTAGCATGAGCACTCTCTCTGATCGGATACTATACGAAGACAACCACCTCATCGTGGTGAACAAGCTCCCCTCCGAAATCGTGCAGGGCGACAAGACGGGTGACGTCTGCCTCTTAGATGACGTAAAACAGTATATCAAAGAGAAATACGACAAACCTGGCAACGTGTTTGCTGGATTGGTGCATCGCATCGATAGACCCGTAAGCGGTGTAGTGGTATTTGCCAAAACAAGCAAAGCCCTTTCACGCATGACCGTAAAAGTAAAGGACCGCGACTTCAGCAAAACCTATCTCGCTCTTGTGAAGAACCATCCGCCCAAACAAGCCGACGTGTTGGAGGATTATCTCATCAAGAACGAGAAGATGAACAAATCATTCGTCGTTCCGGAAGGTACCAAGGAAGCCAAACTGGCCCGCTTAGGCTATCGCGTGGTGGGGAAATCGGAGAGTTTTTATTTATTAGAGGTGGAGTTATTCACAGGTCGTCACCATCAAATCCGCTGCCAATTGGCTCATATCGGCTGTCCCATACGCGGCGACCTGAAATATGGCTACCCGCGCAGCAACCCCGACGCCTCCATCAGCCTACATGCCTGGCGCGTCGCCTTCGAGCATCCCGTGTTGAAAACACAAATTGAGGTAACAGCTCCGTTGCCCGACGTGTCGCCATGGAATGCTTTCAAAGTAGATTAGCGATTCCCCTAAAAATGATGAAATAAGCACCACAGAGCATCAGCAGGATGCCTGCAATCCTGTTCATCAACACCGTGCGTTCATCATCAAGAAATTTCTTCAGCTTAGCAGCGCCCCAGGCTTTCAGTAGTTCCAAAAAAAGCGTTGTACCCAGAATGATAGCAAAAAACACCATCGTGCTCACCTTGTTACCTCCCATATTGCCTGCCACCATCGCCACAGCCGAGAACCAGAAAACCCAGACAAAAGGATTCAAGATATTCAGCACAAAGCCTTTGGCGAGAAACACAAACCAAGCCGGTTTATCCTCCTGCTTCTTCAGCACCTCATTGGTGCGTTTCTCAAGATAGGCTTCACGCTCTTCCCGTTCCTTGACTTTCTTCCGATAAGTGAAGATGCCAAACAACAACAAAACAACTCCCGCGCCGATACACGCCAACGCCGCTTCTTTGGACGACTTCATCACCACCTGCACCGAAGCCAGGATGCAGATGGAAATCACCATAGCATCGTTGAGGATGACTCCCGTAGCGAACCATGCCGCTGAACGGAAGCCGCGATGAAGACTGGTCTGAACCAAAGTGATGAAAGCTGGCCCCATATTGACCACTAACGAGAGGAAGATTCCAATAAGAATAGCCCAAAACAAGAAACTGAACGACCCTATACGACTAAACTCGGGCATCTTGTCGAATATCTCAGGAGTGTTTTCCATAACATTGTCTTTTGATGGATTATAAGTTCAGTCCCTTCACGTATTCCTCCCACATCTCAAGCCGCTTGCCTTTCATCACACGCGGAAACTTGGTAGCTCCTCCCCACTTGCCAATTTTCTGTTCCATGAACTCGTAGAAATACTTGGTGGGCAAAACATCAATAAACAATTCCTTGATGGCTTGAGTGCGCTCCACTGCATAGTCATCATTGAGTCGGCACAAGTTTTCGTCAATCTTCCTGATGGCCAATGCCTTGTCGATAGTTTCGTCGCAACCCAGATACCAATGATGGGCATACATCGTATCGTGACGGATGCCCGCTACAGTAAACTCCGTGATGTTGACCCCCAACTCCTCCGCCATCATGTCGACAGCACGGGTCATGTTGTCTTGCGAAAGGTGTTCACCCGTGATGCTCAGAAACTGCTTGGTACGTCCCGTTATAACGATTTCGCAGTTTTTCTTGTTGAGGAAACGAATCGTGTCGCCGATGAGGTAACGCCATGTGCCTGCACAAGTGGTGAGCAAGATGGCATAGTCGACCCCTTCTTCCACTTCCGAAAGCAACAACGTCTTGGGATTTGCAACGATGGTTCCGTCTTCATCAAAGTTCTCCTCGTTGAAAGGCACAAACTCGAAATAGATACCATTGTCGACCAATAGCTGCATAACACGTTTCTTCAGGTCAACCTGATAGGCAATATAGCCCTCAGAGGCCAAGTAACTCTCTACGTAAAGCACTTCCTTGCCGAAAATGCGCTCGAAGCTCTTCTCGTAAGGTGCAAAGGCCACACCGCTGTGGACGTAGACCATCAGATTGGGCCACAGGTCGTGAATAGTCTTCAGGTGATATTCCTTGATGATGCGTTCCAACAGGATTTGCACCCATGCCGGCACACCCACAATAACGCCGATGTCCCACTTGGGGGCTTCCTTCACCATCAAATCCATTTTCTCAGCCCAGTCCTTCACCTTCGAAATCTTCTGTCCCGGTTTGTAGAACATATCGAACCAGCCCGGAATCTTGCCAGCAGAAATGCCCGAAAGGTCTCCAGCGTAATATCCAAACTCCTTGTTGTATTGCAAGTCGGTACTGCCGCCAATCATCAGCACACCTTTATTATAAAAGCCCACAGGAAAGTCGTAGCGGGTAGCTGAGACCAACTGACGAATCCCGGCACGGGTGATTGTATTGTTCAAAGCCCTCGTGATAGGGATATACTTGCTTGCCGCCTCAGAAGTGCCCGAACTGAGGGCGAAATACTTAATCTTGCCCGGCCAGGCGATGTTGCGCTTGCCTTGCAGGTTTAGGTACCACCATTCATCGTGCATTTTATTGTAGTCGAACACAGGGACGCGCTTGCGAAACTCTTCCAGAATATTCAGCGAGAGCAGTATTTCATCGAAATGATAGAACTTGCCGAACTCAGTGAACTGTGCCTTAACCAACAACTTGCGCAGCTCACGCCGTTGTGCACGGAGGGGGTTAGTGGTGTTTTGCCGGATTTCCACCGGGATATTCTTGATTTCAGCGGCGGCTTTCACTATCGCGCCTAGAACAGGTATTGCCATAGCTAAATTGTCTTGTTTTGGACTGCAAAGGTAAACAAAATCGCCGAATTACCAATTCAACCCATATTATTCACTATTTTTGCCGAAAAATTCAGAACGTCCAATCATGGAAGACCACTACCAACTCATCACAAAAACCGCCGCCGGACTGGAAGATGTCCTTGTCGACGAAATCAAGGCTTTAGGAGCCAAAAACGTGCGCCCCATGCACCGCGCCGTTATATGCGAAGGCAACAAGGAGCTGATGTACCGCATCAATTATGAGGTTCGCACCGCCCTGAAAGTATTGAAGCCCTTCAAGAGCTTCTTCGCCAAAAACGCCGACGACTTATATAAAAAGGTGCAGGAAATCAACTGGTGGGAGCTCATCCGCACCGACCAGACCTTCTGCATCGATGCCGTTACCAGCGGACGTTTCTTCACCCACTCGCAATATGCCAGCCTGAAGATGAAAGATGCTATCGTTGACCAATTCCGCGATGTCTACGGTTTTCGTCCCAATATCAACACGTTGAATCCCGACTTGCGCATCAACCTGCATATCCGCGAGGACAAGGTGACCATCCTTTTCGACAGTTCAGGCGAGAGCTTGCACCATCGTGGTTATCGCAAACAAGTCGACAAAGCCCCGATGAACGAAGTGCTGGCTGCAGGCCTGATTCAACTTACAGGTTGGAAAGCCGACTGCAACTTCCTCGACTGCATGTGCGGCTCAGGAACCATCCCTATCGAGGCTGCTATGTATGCGATGAAGATTCCGGCAGGCTACTACCGCAAGGAGTTCGGCTTCATGAAGTGGGACGACTTCGATGCAGACCTTTGGAAACGCGTCAAGCAGGAAGCCGATAGCAAGATTTGTGACTTCGACTACGAGATTTGGGCCTCCGACCGCTCACCCAAAGCAGTCGCCATTGCTGAAGGTAACATCAACTACGCCCATTTGCAGCACGACATCCACCTGATGAAAAAGGACATGAATGACCTCACCCCACCCGAAGGAGGCGGCATCGTCGTCATCAACCCGCCCTATGGCGACCGCCTTGAGGAAGACGACATCGACTCCCTCTACGAGGAGATTGGCCACACCTTGAAGCACAACTTCCAAGGATTCCGATGCTGGCTCATCACGGATGATGCTGTCGCTTTGCGTCACGTGGGATTGAAGCCTACGGTAAAGATTCCCGTTTGGAACGGGCCGTTGGAATGCCGCTTCGTCTGTTTCAATATCTTTGAAGGCTCACTGAAAGACATGAAAGCCCGCGAGGCAGAGGGAGGAGTAGAATAAGCCATGCAGAATTTTAACTTACATACGCACAGCGTTTACAGTGACGGCAAGTCGCAACCCCGTGAAATTGTGGAAGAAGCCGTCCGTCAAGGATTCAGCACCTTGGGCTTTTCGGAGCACAGTCCCCTACCCTTCGACAACAATTTCTCTGTCAAGTCGGAAAATATGCCACAATATGTGACGGAAATCGCCCAGTTGAGGGAGGAATACAAGGGCAAAATCGATTTGTATTGTGCTTTGGAAGCAGACTACCTCACAGGCATTTCCGAGCCTTTTGCTGTCACCAAAGAGAAGTATCATTTGGATTACCTGATTGGCGGAGTGCATCTAGTTGTCGATAAGGTCCCTGAGCCCGTCGAAGGACCGGCCCCAACCATCAACACCGATGAAATCTGGTTCATCGACGGTCCCAAGTGGGAGGTCTACGACGATGGTCTGCAACGTCTTTTCGGTGGTGACATCCGTCGTGCGGTGCGCCGCTTCTTTGAGCAGACCAATGAGATGATTGAAAACGAGCCCTTTGACATCATCGCCCATTTCGATAAAATCAAGATGCACAACCGCGACAGGTATTTTCACGAAGACGAAACTTGGTACCGACAGTTGGCCTTAGAAACCCTCGACCTCATCCGGCAGAAAGGCTTAGTGATGGAAGTCAACACGCGAGGCATCTACAAGAAACGCTATAACGGCTTCTATCCTTCCCCTTGGCTGATGGAAGAGGCCTGTAAGATAGGGATTCCTGCCATCATCTCCGCTGATGCCCACCACTTTAGCGAAATCTCCTTGGAGTTTGATGCTGCTGAGGAAACTCTGAAACAGGCGGGCTATCGTAATGTGGTAAACCTCAAGGATGGGAAATGGGTCGAAGTGCCGTTTTCTTAGGAGTGAGCAAGAAGTTATTTATTTACTGTGTTTTCCTGAAATCACTTGACAAGTTTTTGCTGGTTAAACTGAATTGCTTGTCAAGTTTTCTGATACCGCACTGAATCACTTTTCTATCGGGATGACAATGCAGAGGCTTTCCTGAAAAATCAATGATTATGTGTATCTGAGAAAGATTATATTTTCAGCCTGCATTTTGACCGATACGCCTTATAATTCCTAAATTATTCCTATCTTTGCACCAAAATCAAGACAATCATGGGAGCATATATCAATATCGGCAATGCCGGATTCCAAAGTGTAAGGAACGGCGAATATGTTGACAAGTCAGGCTTGATTGCCATAGTCAACAGCACACTTTTCACGGAACGACGCTTTAGTTGCGTCTCGCGCAGCCGACGTTTTGGCAAGTCGTTGGCGGCCAAGATGCTGTGCGCCTATTATGACCAGTCATGCGACTCGCGCAACCTGTTTGCCGATCTCGAAATAGCCTCTGACCCCTCGTTTGAGAAGCACCTGAACAAGTACCCCGTCATCTATCTTGATCTGACAAGTTTTATTGCTGACACGCATGATGACAACATAGTGGACAAAATGAATGACGCTATATTGGCTGATATTGCCAAGGCCTATCCTGATATTCCTGTAGAAGCAGGTGACAGGCTGATGGATTATCTTCTTCGTGTGATTGAAGTCATAGAGCAATCGTTTATCTTCATTATCGATGAATGGGATGCCATTTGCCGAGAGTATGCACCTGGTACAAATGCGATGGATCGATACGTCGGTTGGTTGCGTCGGATGTTCAAGAGTCAGGACGCGGCCCGTGTTTTTGCCGGCGTCTACATGACAGGCATCCTGCCCATCAAGAAATACAAAACCGAGTCGGCGCTGAACAACTTCATTGAGTATTCCATGGTGGAGCCTGTTGACATGGCTCCTTATTTCGGGTTTACCAAGGACGAGGTGATAGCCCTTGCCGAAAGGCATCGCATGGATTTTGACGAGCTGGAGAAGTGGTACGACGGCTATCAGATTGGCGACGAGCAGTCCATCTTCAATCCCAACTCGGTAATGCAGGCGCTCAGAAGCCGCCGATGCCGCAGCTTTTGGGCTTCCACCGGTGCCTACGACGCGGTGGCGCACTACATCCAGATGAACTATGAGGGGCTGAAGGACGACGTGGTGCGGATGCTGGCAGGCGGACGCTGTAAGGTCAATCCGACCAAATTCCAAAACGATATGTCTATTATCCGGAGTAAAGATGATGTGTTCACCGTACTCATTCATTTGGGTTACCTCAGCTACGATTGGCACAAGAGTGAATGCTATATCCCCAACAAGGAAGTGGCAGGTGAAATGGTCAATGCCGTGGAAGCCAACAACTGGACTCACGTGGTAAAGGCAGTGGAAGCCTCGGAGCAACTGCTACAAGCCACACTCCGCGGTGATGAAGAGGCCGTTGCCCGTGGCGTGGATGCTGCTCACGACGAGAATACAAGCATATTGAGTTACAACGACGAAAACTCCTTAGCCTGTGTGCTGAGCATCGCCTATTATTATGCTTCCAACGACTACATCCTCCACCGCGAGTTGGCTACAGGTAAGGGCTTTGCAGACTTGGTGCTCATTCCTCGGAAGAATGTGGATTCACCCGCCATCATCATCGAGCTGAAATACGACAAGGCCGTTGACACCGCTATCGAGCAAATCAAGCGCAGACAATATCCTGCCAAAGTGGCGCAGTATGCTGATGATTTGCTGCTTGTGGGGATTACCTACGAGCGGGATACCAAGTTGCATCGGTGCTGTATAGAGAAGTTAATGTTATGATGATGATGCTTTTTTGATTGTTGGGGATTTCTAATTATCAAGAATTTGAGAATTAGAGAATTTTCTAATTTATTGATTATATGATAGGTTATTCATAGTCTTTTTTTCTTATTTTTGCAATCGCAAACATCTCCTCAGAATGAGACAGGAGAATCCTTGTAACCGTCTGTTTCTCTGCAAAATACACTATACAGATAGACTTACTCCTTGATTCCTACCCATAACACACTCATTCACAATCCATTAAAGCATAAAAAACAATAGCAACGCTATACCAACGCTATAGTAAGCCTATAGCAAACCTATAGGCGCTTTCTGGTAACTTTGAGGTAACTTCGTGATAACTCTGTGATTCCTCCCTGTGGGCAGGAAGAAAACAGCGAGAGAACAGGGGGAGAACAGGGGGGAACAGGGGGCATCCTGTATACTGACTCGGTCATTTTAGTCATTTTAGTCATTAGTCAAAATGATTTGGCGAAATCGGCATAAAAAACCCGAAAACGATTTTGACCAAAACGACCATAATGACAGCGGTAGTTATAAAAGCCATGATAATCTACTGGATAACAGAGTTTTCCCATCGAGAACAGGCTCAATCCAAATGACGGCTGCTACAGTTGCTACAGTTGTTACAGTTAGTTTTACAGAGAGAACGGAACTAAAGTCCCACTGTCCCGAGTTCCCCCTTTGGGACAGCAAGACAGGACAGCCCGCGATAAAATAGGCTTAATGGATTGCCTGTTCAAAAGTTTCTACATTCACAATTTGACAGTTTCCGACAGTTTTTAGGACCAATAAATCAGAATCGCCAGTTACCAAATAATCTGCATCAGCTTCAATGGCGAGTGCAAGCAAAAAGATAGCGTTCGTGTCTTGCGGATTTCACTTCAGCTAAAATATCATCCTCTGAGATTTCGTCAGTACGAAAAACATCAAGGAAATACTCAAGTTCAGAACGGACGCTTTGTCGGATTAATGCTTTCCCGAGCTTCAGTTGTGAGCGCACGGGCATTTGCTGCAAGAGAAGCAACAACTGATTGTAACTGATGTCGATGGTTGCATTCATGATGAAATCCTTATTTTGACTGCAAAAATAAACAAATTCCGACAACCGCAAGAATGATTCATGGTTTTTATTTGCGCAATTCCGAAAACATTCCTATTTTTGCCACCGATAATCAAACAAGAAGTCTAACTAAACGAAATAGCGAATGACCCCAAGGGCGTGAAGCCCAAGAAATAAAAAGGCATATTAAAACAAAAGCGTTCGCTTAAGGGCTTGTTGCAGGGAACTTCGACAACTCTCCAGGTAATCACAAGCAAGTAAAGCAAAGCGCTCACGTGTTTTCGCGTGGGCTTTACTTGTATAGTTGTGATTACCGGCAGTCGAAGGCCCCCTTAAGCAACTAAACGTTAGTAAAGCCTTCGTTTTATTGTCCGTCGGGGAAAGCATTTAAAGCAGAAATCGTAGATTCAACGTAGTTTAAACACTCACCTTTAAATATTTAAGTATATGAAATTAAAGTTTTTACAATTGAAAAAGGCACTATGTGCCGCTCTGCTGATGGCGTTCTTTGCGCCTTGGGCAGCACAAGCACAGGAAACTGTGACGATTGGAGAAGGTACCTCCAGTGGGAATAATTGCCCATTTGGTACTTACTACAACTACTCAATTACAGAACAGCTCTACACCGCCGAAGAGATTGGAATGGCAGGCGAAATCCTAAGCATTAGTTTCTACTATAATGGTACGGCTGCTAAGGATTTCCCAATTGATGTTTACATGCAAAACGTCAATGCTACCGACCTGTCAACAGGTATCAGTCTCACAGAGGCCGAACAAGTCTTTAGCGGTACGCTTTCTGTTACCACAAACGCAGGATGGGTGACCATCGTTCTTGACACGCCATTTTATTACGATGGAACATCGAACCTGTTGATTGGTTTCAACAAAGGCTATGTTTATTATTTTAGCGGTAATACATGGCGTTATACTTCCGCTAGTAATATGGCTCGTTATTCCCAAAATGACAACAATGCTTACAGCCTTTCTACGGTGCCAGGAACTGTAACTAACAACCGTCCAAACATTCAAATTGAGATTGCTCCTGATAGTGGTTCCACTTGCCCCAAACCATACAATTTGGATGTCGCCTATGAAGGAGGCACCACGGCTATTGTGACTTGGAACTCCAACAACTCCGTAGACCTCAAAGTGAATGGTACCGAATTTACAAATGTGACCAGTCCATACAATTTAGTCAACTTGGAACTGAATAGAGTATACAATGTTGTGGCTCGAGCCAATTGTGGTGAAGGCGACTACAGTGAATGGACCAATGTTTTCAGTTTTGCTACTGCAGCTTGCCAAATCAGTGAGCAAATCCAGATTAGGTATGAACTTGTTGATGGTTATGGTGACGGCTGGAATAATTGCGCTATCAATGTGGTTGACGAAAACTGCAATACTATCGAGACCCTGACCATCGAGTCTGGGAATTCAGCTACGGGTTACCTCTCCCTCTGCTCTGGAGCATATTATAGTTTTGAATGGATGAAAGGTAGTTATCCCGATGAGACTTCCTGGACATTTTATGATACCAATGACGAGGATGTGCTTTTTTTGGGAAGTGGTAGCAGTAGCATGCAAACGGGAGACATCATCTATACAATGAATGCTGGTTCGTGTGCGCGTCCATCTGACCTCGTAGTTGAAGCCATCGACCCCTATTCTGTGACACTGGATTGGACTGAAAATGGAGAAGCTTCCGCTTGGGAGGTTGCCTACATGTCCATTGATGATAATGATTTCACGATTGTTTCGGCCAATAACTCCACTGATTTCACAATCCAAGACCTCAGCCCTCTGACAATTTATATATTTAAGGTGCGTGCCAACTGTGGCGCCGAAACAAGCATCTGGTCTTGCCCCGTCAACTTCACTACTCCCAATCCCTGTCAAGCTCCGACTGATATTACGGTCAACTTCCTTGATGGTCATACTGCGATGGTGAGTTGGACCAGCGATGCTACGGCTTGGGATATTAAGGTTGGTACTGAAGTGACGGAAAACATTACGAATCCATATATTTTAAACAATCTTGAGTTGGACACCGACTATCATGTGTGGGTGCGTTCCAATTGCGAAGGTGGTTCTATCAGCGGTTGGTCTAATATGGTCAGTTTCACTACGCCCCAAAGCATCCCGCTTGTTGAGCCTTTTGCCAACACGAGCATTCCATCTGGCTGGATTCGTTACAGCGGCCTACTTAGCGATGTTATAGCTGGTGGAACTTTGACTTCTACCACATCAGGATGGGGCTTCAATACGGGCAATGGTGTGTTTGATAACCATGCCATACTCAACATTTATAACACCAACCGTAATTATTGGTTGGTTACTCCGAATATGGCATTTGATGAAAATGCTATACTTAGATTCGACTTGGCTTTGACTCAATATGACGGCACGCTACAGCCTGTAAGTCCCGGTCAGCAAGAAGACGACAAATTTGTAGTGCTTATCACTACCGATGGCGGTACGACTTGGGAAATTCTACGTCAGTGGGACAACGAAGGTTCTGAGTATGTGTATGACAATATAGCATGTTCTGCCACTGGCGAGGTTGTTGAAATTGACCTGAGCACTTATGTTGGACAAAGCATTGCTTTGGCTTTCTATGGAGAGTCCACTCAAAGCGGAGGCGATAACAACTTGCACATCGACAACGTGAACATCGATTTCAAGCCAGTATGCTGGGATATGAAAACACAGAATGTCACTCTCAGCAATCTGGTGCCTCGTATGGTGACAGTAGGATGGGATGTCAATGGCGGTGCTATGGAATGGAAGGTTCAATGCAGCTCGGATGCTAATTTCGTTGATGACTTGCATGAAGCGATTGCAACTGCTCCAACATGGACCTATAATGACCTTGAACCCGAAACCAACTATTATGTTCGCGTTGCCCCCCTCTGCGTTGATGCCAACGATTATACACCTTGGTCAGAAGTGATCAGTTTTACTACGCCTATTGCTTGCCCCAAGCCGACAGACCTCACTGTCAGTGATGTCAATGCATACGGTGCCACATTAGACTGGGAAGGCGAGAGCGAGAGCTATAATGTAATTTATAGATCGATTGTTTACGATGGTGAACAATTCGATGAAGGCGCAATTCCCGAAGGCTGGAACAGGTACACTGGTTTATTGGAAGAAGTGTTGAATGGTACAACTACTCTGTCCTACGCTACCTCTGGTTGGAGCTTTGGTACAGCTAATGGTGTGTTCGATTCACACGCCCGTACGAATATCTATGGTAGCAGTTGGAATAAGTGGTTGGTGACCCCAACCCTTGAGATGGTAGATGATGTGCAACTCTCCTTCGACTTGGCACTGACCGTTTACACCTCTGGTAGCAACGCCAGTCCTACGCCTGGTCAACAGGCTGACGATAAGTTTGTCGTGTTGATTACCACTGATGACGGTTTCAATTGGGAAATCTTACGCCAATGGGACAATATAGGATCTGAATATGTATATGACGAAATTCCTAATACAGGAACAAACGTAATCATAGACTTGAGCAGCTACGCTGGCCAAAGCGTTGCCATTGCCTTCTACGGAGAATCTACTGTAAGCGGTGGAGACAACAACTTGCATATTGACAATGTGGGCTGTATTGGAGGCATAAGCGAATGGGTTACAGAGAATACAGAGTTGACGACCTATACTCTCAATGAACTCACACCAGCTACCATATACCAAGTTAAAGTGCAAGGCGTGTGCGGCGATGAATTGAGCAAAGTGGCTGAGACCAGCTTCACCACGCTTCCGGCTTGTATCATGCCTACGGAATTTGCTGTCAACGGAACGGTTGGAGCTCGGGAAGTTACCTTGGGCTGGATTAGCGAGGCCGAGGCTTGGCAAATTGTGTGTTCTGACGATGAGCTTGCCGACCCCAATACGTTGGAACCTATCAACATCAGTGAAAACCCGTATATATTGACCAACCTAACACCCGAAACTACCTATTATGTGTATTTGCGTACCGTTTGCGACGAGAGCCTTTACAGCACATGGTGCAATGTTTCCTTCACCACCGATATTTCCTGCTATGCGCCAACTGATCTGATGTACACGGCTGTCACACCCACAACTGCAACATTGGTCTGGACAGAATCAGCGCAAGCCACTGAATGGACGGTGCAATACAGCACAAGCAGCTCATTCGAAAGTTATGATGAAGCGAACGCAAGCGGAACACCTTCTATCGTCCTCACCGACCTCATCCCTGAAACCGTCTACTATGCCCGTGTGAAAGCCGTATGCGACGAAGGGGATGAGAGCCTTTGGAGCAACACTTGCAGCTTCGAGCCTACCGTTAAGATTACTATTGGGTATGGAACTGCTACAAACAAATACCTGCCAACTCGCATACATTATAATTATTCTCTGACGCAACAAATATACACTGCTGAAGAGATTGGTCAAGCGGGTGCTATAACGAGCATTGATTTCTATTTGGATGCCTATACCAGCAGAGATCGATACCTTGATATTTACCTCGTCAACACAGACAAGGCAAGTTTTGAAAGCCAAACTGACTGGATCCCCGTTGCCTCCGACGATCTTTACTATAGAGGTTATGTGAACTTTACAGAGAATGGTTGGACGACCCTTCAATTTGATGGAGCTTTTATTTATGACGGTGTGAGCAATTTAGCCATTATTGTTGACGACAATTCAGGCCATTATGAGTCTGACAACACTCCTTTCCGCGTCTTTGAAGCTCAGAACCAGGCCATTCGCATTTACAGTGACGATACCAACTACAATCCTATGGAACCAGAGGCCTACAATGGTACCATTGAGAGTTCGAAGAACCAAATCAGGCTTCTGTTTGGAGAAGAGCCGACTTGCTTCAGACCTACCGATTTTGTTGTTACCGATGTGACTGGCTACACAGCTAACTTGACATGGAGCAGCGATGCTGAAGCCTGGCAAATTGCCTATACTACTTCCAGCTATGACAATCCCGATGATTTGGAGCACATTGATGTTGCCGAAAACCCGTATGAATTAACAGGCCTTGAATCAACAACCACCTATTATGCCTTTGTTCGTGCCAATTGCGGTGAAGAATACAGTGCTTGGACAAGAGTTATCTTTACTACACCAATCTTCTGCGCAGCGCCTACCGATTTGATTTGCACGGCAGTTGGCCCTACCACCGCCACGCTTAGTTGGACATACGAAGGTGATGCTACAGAATGGTTGATATGCATCAATGATGATACAGACAACCTCATCACCACTACTGAAAATACTTTCACACTTACCGATCTTGAAACCGAGGAGGTATATTCCGCGAAAGTGAGAGCCAATTGTGGTGAAGGTCAAAGCACATGGAGCAATACGATTTATTTTGAACCTACTAACAAGATTTGCATTGGTTTTGGACCAACGAGTACGAACAACAATCTGCCTACCAATGTGTATTATAAGCATTCCTTGACACAGCAAATCTATACTGCAGAGGAGATTGGTGCTGCTGGTACGATTTTGAGCATTGATTTCAAATATGAATACTACGATGCCCCGACCCGTAACTTGAACATTTATATGGTCCAAACCGACAAGACCAGTTATGATAACAACACCGATTGGATTGCTGTCACGAATGACGACCTTGTATTCAGCGGTCAGGTTACTTTTAATGATTACGACTATTATTATAGTAATTATGTTGGTTGGACTACGATTGAACTCAACAAGGCGTTCGCTTATGATGGAGAGAGCAACCTTGCCATTATCGTTGACGACAATACGGGTAGCTATATTGGCTCAAATCGCAATTTCCTATCTTATGCTGCCACCAATCAAGCCCTTGCTGTATGGAGTGATGATGTAGACTACAATCCAGCAAATCCTTTGGATTATGAAGGCACTATTCAGGATAGTAAGAACCAAATCCGCATCTTTATGGTTGATGTTCCGTCTTGCCTCCAGCCCACAGATTTTACTGTTGACTACGACAACATCGCTCCTAGGTCTGCTGATTTGGTTTGGACAGACGAAGAAGCCTCAGCTTGGCAGATTCGCCTCAACCATAACACTATCATCGATGTTACGGAGAACCCTTACACATTGCAGAACCTGACACCTGAGACCACTTACACGGTGCAGATTCGCACAAATTGTGGCGATGATGAGTACAGCTTATGGAGCTTCGAGCAGAGCTTTACCACGCCTACTGAATGTGCGGTACCAGAAATCACCAATGTCACCAACATCACACATTATGGTGCCACTGTGAACTGGTCGGGCGATAGCGATAAATATGTGTTCCAATATAGGGAAGCCAATAACCCGGAGGACGATTGGCATTCACGCACCACTATGCTGACCTATACCAATCTCATCAATCTCACTCTTGACACCCAATATGAAGTGAGGGTGAGAGCCATTTGTAGTGATTTTAGCGATGTGGCAACCTTCACTACCATGTCTGGAGATATTAAATTCTTTATGACGGAAGGCTCATGGGCTACCGATAACAACTGGGAACCCGTAGGAGCTCCTACTGTTGAAAATGATGTTGAAATACGTGCCAATGTTACTATTCCCTCTGGTGTAGTAGCTGAAGCCAACAACATCACTGTCGTCGGCAACAACACCATTACCATTAACGATGGTGGACAGTTGAAGACCAGTAGCAATGTGTTTGCGACCGTGGTGAAGAACATCACAGGCTACACTGGTGAAATGGACAACTACTATCTGATAACCAATCCTCTTTATACGGATTACTATGCTCATTATGGTCATCCAAGCAACTATGGAATGATTGCTATCGAGAGTGCCTACGACCTCTATAGGTTCGATTATACCGAAGACGAAGAATGGAGGAACTATGAGGCGAACAATTTCTTCCTGTATAATGGCATAGGTTATCTTTATGCCAATTCTGCCGATTTGACAATCAACTTCACAGGTATGGTTAAAGCCAACAATGAACCTGAAGTAGTAAACCTCAACTTCTCATCTTATTATTACAATTTCAATGGTTGGAATCTATTGGGTAACCCGTTTGTGTGCAACGTTTACCTCAATATGCCGTACTTCAGGATGGGAGAAAATGGTGATGAAATCGTGGCTGGCAATGCAGGCACTGCCATCGCTCCTATGGAAGGATTCTTCGTGCAAGCCGACGGTCACGGTCAATCTGTCAACATCAGCAGAGAGGCTCCTGTCGGCGATAAGGGTGCATTGAACATTAATCTGAGCAAGGCCAATACCTTCACCGACCGTGCCATCGTCCATTTCGGCGAAGGTAAGGCCCTTGGCAAGTTCCAGCTCAATCCGAACCATACTAAGGTGTACATTTCACAAGAAGGCAAAGACTATGCTGTGGTTAATGCTGGTGAGGTGGGCGAAATCCCCGTCAGCTTCAAGGCAGAGACCAACGGCAGCTACACCCTCAGCTTCACCAACGAGGAAGTCAGCTTTAGCTACCTACGCCTTATTGACAATATGACTGGTGTCGAAACCAACCTGCTTGAGACCCCGTACTATACCTTTAATGCTCAGACCACCGACTACGCTTCGCGTTTCCGCTTAGTGTTTGCCACTGGCAGCAGCATTGACGGCGATAGCTTCGGATTTATCAACGGTGCTGGCAACCTCTCCATCTTCGGCATCGAAGGTGAGGCTACTGTTCAAGTTGTTGACGTGCTGGGTCATATCCTCAGCAGTGAGACCTTCAATGGCAGCTATGAGGAACATCTTGATGTGGCTCCCGGTGTCTATATGCTCCGCCTCATCCAAGGCGACGACGTGAAAGTCCAAAAGATGGTTATCAAATAGGTCAGAGGCCATTGGCTGTTAGCTATTGGCTGCCTCACCAGCGCTTATAGCTCACAGCTATGAGCCAAACAAAACGACTAAACAACAAACAAAACACTACATAAGATGAAAAAACTAGTATTGACAATAACAATCGTCCTCGGACTTAGTCTAACCTCCTTCGCCAATCCCAATGGTGGTGGTGTGTTCGGTCGCGGTGAATCGACTGAGCAAGGCAACCGCGAGAGTACCCTGTTTGCTCCCAGACTGCCCCAACATGGACAGAACGGCAATCAACCTGCGCCTATAGGCAGCGGTATCATCGTGCTGACTGCTTTCGGCTCCGCCTACGCCTTGTATAAGAAGCGCAGAAGCCAGGAATAGCTACTGGCAAGACGAAAGTTCGATATAAGCGAACTTATAGTTCGAAGCAAGCGAACTCATAGTTCGCCTCAAGCGAACTCACCAACAAGAGCCGGCGGCGTATGCTGTCGGCTCTTATTTGTGGCTCCTTCCCTATGGGTTAATTTTGAAGTCATCGGGATGAGTTGAAAAAATCACTGTTGAGACATTCGACTCTGAGATATTATTTCTATCTTTGCACAAAATAGCAAACATGCTTTTTGAGGATTATAAATACCATACCGATGCTAAAGTGAGACCTTCACTTCTATGGGAATTTGATCTCGACAGATTCAACTGGCAGCAGATGCGCGATATTGTGGTGCAGCGTGTGTTGGAGCGCGGACGCATGGACGATTTTTATGCCATCCTGAATTTGTATGGCGAAGTGGGCGTGAAAGCTGCCCTTCGGGCTATACCGTACATGAACGACAAAAACATGAACTTTGCTTGCGTCACCTTTGACCTTGATAAGGAGGAACTAAAATGCTACACAAAGAAACAGTCAGTGCCTCTACATTGGAACTCCTGAAAAAACTGATGGCCGACAAGAAGTTGAAAGATTTTGTCCTTGTAGGAGGAACCGCGCTTTCACTTCAAATGGGGCACAGAATCAGTGTGGATTTGGATTTGTTTGTCAACCAAGATTTCGAGGCTGAAGAATTAAGGGAATACATGGAACGAACCTTTCATCTGGAAACGGATTATTTGGCTTTTGCTACTGTGAAAGGTGAAATTAGTGGTGTTCAAGTAGATTGCATTGCTCATTCTTATCCTTGGATCAGGCCTTTCGTGGAAAAGGAGGACATCAGACTGGCCAGCATGGAGGATATCTGTGCAATGAAATTGAACGCCATAGCCGGCAACGGTACACGAATCAAGGATTTCATCGATGTCGCTTTCCTTTCCTCGATGTATTCCTTGAACCAGCTGTTGTCATTCTATGAAGAAAAATACCATGCAAACCCGTTAATGCCGCTCAAAGGCATCGTGTTTTTCGATGATATCAACATGGAGGCTCCCATAAAGATGGCTGACGGTAAAACGTTGAACTGGAAAAAAATTGAGAAACGACTGCTTGATATGGAGAAATATCCGAACAAAATATTTCCGTCCACACCTACGTAAGTTCCAAATCCTAAACCATGATTTCAATCCAGAACTTATCCTTACTCTTTCATTGAAACGATTCGGTCCAGGCATCTACTTCATCCATATCTTTTCAGAGTTTGGTGAGACGGTCAAGCGGGTTGTGAATGTATAAACCGGCTCTTGTTGATGGCTTCTTTCCTGTTGGTTAATTATGAAGTCATCGGGATGAGTTGATAAAGTCATCGGGATGAGTTGGCAAAGTCATCGGGATGAGTTGACAAAGTCATCGGGATGTATCTCTCATTATTAAAGGTGCCACCGCAACCGATGGCACCTTTGATTATTTCCTCCTTCAAAGGAGGCTTCTGTGGTCACATTATGCCTTATCGCGTCTTAAGAATCTGTTGCGTCGTGATTCCCTTTTCGGAGACTACACGAAGCATATAGACTCCGCTGGCACAATTGCCTAAGTCAATCCGAATGGCGTCGCCTTCGGCCTCCCTGATGTAGACAACCTGTCCGAAGGCGTTGACCACTTCCACCTTCTGTATCCCCTCGCCCTCAATGTTAAACACATCCTTGGAAGGATTGGGATACACTCTCACGCAATCTTCACTTGCGCTCAACGGGTTGAAATGAAGCACGACAGGTTCGGTGGGACTCCCTTCAATGCCGTCAACAACATACTTTATATTGTCCACAGAATTGTCGATACTATTGCCATCCGTCAGTACAAAGCTCAACTTCTCCCCTGCTTCGCCTGAAACCAGCAGGAAGGCCACATATCGGTCAAGTGGCTCAACGTACATCAACTTCACGCTGCCCCTGCATTCGCCGTCGACGAAAGCAGCCACTTCATACTTCTCGGAGCGAAGCTCTTGTCCTCCCAAATCGATTACGGCAGTCACCAGCATATTGTCGGCAAACCAATTCCTGTTGGGTGTGAAGACCGTTCCCTCATGGGTGGTTGCCTCAATGTTATCCCCATCACGCCCACTTTGGAAAGTCAGCGTCTTGGGTGTGCTGCTATTCGACTTGTACATATAGCCCTGTCCCGGCTCCAAGGCACTCAGTGTACCGTACCATTGATTGTAGCTGCCGGAGGAGATGTATGTGGAGGAACCATTTCTTCCCTTGATGACATCTTCGGTTTCAGGCGCAAAGCTGCTCAAAGCAGTCTCAACACTCACCGTCTGTCCGCTCGGAAAGCCTATCCAGTTCCAGCCCTCGATAATGGCAACAGGATGGTCTTCCGTCAAGGCTTGAGCACCCACCATTACCGCATTACAATCGGCACTGGCCCTAATCATGTACATTTGTTCGTTGGCTAAAGCGTTGAGAGAGCCGTACCAATAGCCAGTTCCATTGTATTCTAACCAATCTACCGAGCCATCACTCTTCGACTGGATGCGCAAACCATTGTCGCCTAATCCTTCTTCCAACATCGTCAGGCCGTCGATACCGTTCATCTCAATATAAGGACTCCACCAATTCCAGCCTTCGCCAAGTGCAACGACTTGCTCCACTTGAGGATCTTCCATCACCATTCCAAGAAGAATATGGTTTTTCACCCGAAGCACATCATTATAATTGCTTGAGGAAGTCGGGGGCGACAAGGGGTTGAAGTTGGTGTTGTCATTATACGCATAGATAGCTTGGTTTGTAGTGGTATTGAAGACCGAACAGGCCATGTGGGGTGAACTGGTATACTCACCCGTATTGTCATCAGCGACGAGGACAAGGTTAGATATGCCATCGTACTCAAACGGGGTATCTAAGGTAATGAAAGTCCAGTTGTTGACAACCATTGTAACGCTACCGCTGAACACCTTGTCGGATGCGGAAACTGTAATCCAATCGGTTTTGCTTGAGAAAGAACTCTTGTTGGTGGTCTTCAAGTAAAGGTCGTAGGTACGGGTCTTTTCCGCTCCTTCGTTGTAGAAGGCGATGCTGGTAATGGTGCCTTCGGTACCGATTTCAGCAGCCGTGTAAATCTGTTGGGAAAGCGTGTAGTTGTAATAATTGTAACTGGGAAGGTAATTGTGGGTAGTAGTGCCTTCACCAATCTCAATGGTTTGGATGAAGTTGGCCACAAGGCTTCTGTCGGCAATGGCTGAGAAACTATATGACAATTCAGAAGAGACCAGTCCCCCGTTTTCGGTCCAACCCATGAAAGTATAACCCTCATTCGGTGTGGCAGTAACCGTGCATGTCTCGCCAAAAGGATATTCGCCACCACCACTTACTGAAGCTGCCCGGGCTGGATTGGCACTGACTGTGATGTTGACGGGTTCGGTAGGAATAGCCAGCTTGGTAACAATGAGTTGATTCTTCGATGATAACACATTATTGGAAGAGCCTGAAGAAGTCGGAGGTGACAAAGGATTGAAATTGTTGTTGTCGTCATAATAATAAAGGGCTTGATTTGTGGCGGTGAACACACGGCAGGACATGTGAGGCGAATAGGTATAACTTCCGGTATTATCATCAGCGACAAGAACCACATTAGATGTGCCGTCATAGACGAACGGGGTGCTGAAGGTGATGGTCGTCCAATCGTCAGCTATCATGGTAACGCTACCGCTGAACACCTTGTCGCCAGCAGAAACGGCAATCCAGTCGGTCGTGCCTGTAAAGGTGTTTTTCGTCGTAGCCTTCAAATAGAAGTCATAGGTGCGGGTCTTCTCGGCTCCGCCGTTATAGAAAGCAATACTGGTGATAAGGCCTGCGCTACCCAACTCGGCGGGAGTGTAGATCTGCTCGGAAAGTGCATGTTTGTAATAGCTGTAGCTCGGCAGAAAATCGTTTGTTTCAGTGCCACTGCCAATCATAACTCCTTCAGCAAAATTAGCTACAAGATTCATATCACTGGCCACATTGAAAGTATATTCGGCATCAGTAGAAACCACGGAGCCATTCTCTGTCCAGTTGGTGAACATATAGCCATCAGCAGGTGTGGCTGTCACGGTGCAGGATGCACCATAATTATATTGTCCTCCACCACTCACGGTGCCATAGTCAGCATTGTTGGCTGCGACAGTCACCATGAAGATTTGATTGGGTGTTATGGTGATATCGCCTTCCCAAGTGTTACTGCCGTTGACAGCGGTGTAATGCAAAGTAACATTGACGCCCAAGGTGACACCCGAATTGAGGCGGAAACGGAAACCGTTCACCGTAGTAGTGGCATTAACGCCCAAGGTGCTGAAAGTCTTGGGGTCCGAAAGAATTGTGACATTTGAATTGGTAGATGTCAAGGTAACGGTGGTGTTGCCGGATGTGGCCGCAGAACCCACATTCTTAAAGGTGATGCTCAGGTCGGTGTTTTCGCCGACAAGCGCCATGTTAGGCGTGTAGCCATCAACGGTAATGTAAGGGCCATCCAACGAAACTGCTTGGATAGTCGTGATATAGGGCTGACGTTGCTGGCGGGTGACCACAATCATCACTTCACCTGCCGAGTTGAGGCCCGTAATCGGCACATTAACAGTACCTGAAGCAGGCACTTCGGCAACGCCAAGGATTTCATTGTTCTTGGTGATAGAGACGTATGAGCCGGCAACAGCATTCACAGTGAAAGTTGCCACACCAACACCTATGGTATTGGCGTGACTCACATTGTTGGCAGAAGGTTGAGTGTGATAAGGCATCACGGAGCCGTCACCAAAGCATTGGTAGGCTCTCCAGTAGTATTCATCGGAGACGCTATATTGGTAGTTCCCCGCATGGGCGTAAGTGACGGCCACATTGCCGATGAAAGGAACAGCATTCAGCGTATTGAAACCCGAATCGTCAAACATGGCATCATAGACACCTGTTGTGGTCTGTGCCTGTGTCGGGGTCTGGTTGAAGGTGGTGGTGGCACCCACACCGAAATAATAGTCCTCATACCAATAGGATTCCGGAACGGAACCGATATAGCCGAATGCGCCCTTGTTTGCGGCACGAATCATAGCCTCACCGAAACAAGTCAAGTCGTTTGAGGCATTTTTGAAGTTGGAGGTCAGGCAGCAGTTGCCCATCGCCCAGAAATATTTGTCGTTGTTGGTCAGCGAATTGACGTTGCTATTGGTAAATTCCGGGCTATGCCACTTTTGGATATCACCGTGAGCGGTATAGTTGGCAAAGCCAACACCTGAACTCAGGTAGTTGTAACAACCTGTATAGGTGTCGGTGACATATTTATAGACGTTGTTGAAGCCGTGAGCCGTGTTGAAATAATAGTTGGCAGCATAGTTAATGGTAGGTCTGCCGACTTTCGGAGCCCACGTGCCATCGGCACCGGCGATGAGCAACACGTTGCTCAGGTAGCTCGGGTCTGACATCGTATATTTTTCATAGGTCAATGTCTTATTGACGAGATAGCCAAGTTCCGTAGTGGAGGATACCGACATACGACTGATGAACATATCATGATAGACGTCGCCATCTACTGAAGCATACTCCAAATCGGTGGCTGCATTTCCGTAAGAGCTACCATAATTCCAAAGCTGGTAATAGGTGACAACCGTTTCGTCGCCCACAATCACCAAGAAGGTTGGATGGTTGGCATTATACCTGGAGTAAATCAAGTTCTTGATGGTGCTGGCGGTAGCGCCGCTGGCCACAGTCTGCACATCCACATCAATACCTTTCTGTTTCTTCCAAGTCAGCCAGTTTTGGAAAACTGTACTATTGACGTATGTAGAAGTAGTGACAACAAGCATCTTCACAGGAGTGGTGTAAAGGTCGGGATGCTGAGAGTAGGCATCGCGAAGGGTCCTCTCGTTGAAAAGCTGCTTGTAAACAACATTAAAGTAAGGGCTGTAGGTGTCCACCAGCATCTTCTCCGTAGCTACGGCATCGGCACCGTCGAAGTGAACGGTGACTTCAATGTCATTGAACACACGCAAAGTGTTGTTGACAGGGTCGTAGCTCACCGGCTCAATAGTCATCTTGCCGAGTCGGACACCACGCATAGTACCCACCACATTGACGACAGCCTGAGGCTCACTACGGAAACCACGGGTCGACCGGTAGGCAGCCTCATTAATAATAAAAGGTACGTCATCGGGCTGCTGGTCTTTCCTCAATGAGGGCTGACGTGGCACCAAAGTATGAATACCCAAATCATCAAGGCGGTAGTCCGTCGTGCTGTAGCCCGTGATTTCAATACGCGGGTTGGCACCAAACGGCACCGCAATGAGTTCATTCACGACGGGAATCTGGGGGTCACCTTCATTGCCGCCGATAACGGTGTTAGGCATGCTAAGCCACGAGAAAACACCACGTTGGCTTTCATAATCCTGCGCCTCAAGGGTTGAAAACGAGAACGAAGCCTTGAGGCTCGTCATGTCGCTTTTCAGGCATTCGGCCCTATCTGCCGAACGCAACTGAATCTTTTGCTGAGCCATCATACTGACATTCAGCAAAATGACAAAAAGAATAAAAAACGCTTTTTTCATTTTTCTAAAAAATTTCGTTAAGGGCAGCAAAAATAGACAAAAAATTCAATTTAGCAAGAGGAAAGAAGCCAAAAACACATGATGGCTCAATACCGAAGTCACAATGAACACGGTCTCAGAGGTGGCCAAGCAGAATGAGTACAAAAGAGGATTATAACCTCAAATGATCATTGTTTTACCCAAATCAATTTGCTGACATCATAGCCGCGGCGTGTGGCTTCGGCGAGGATGGCTTCCTTCACGCTGTCTTCAAGTTGTGGTGTGCGCGAGAGTTACAGAATTATTTGACAGCGCGAGAAAAATGTGGTGAAAAATTTTTGTTTTTGATATTTTTGTTACTTTTGCGGTTGGAAACCAAGTTGAAATGAAGCAAATTAGTATCGATAATGTAGAATATGTGGACGGCTTGATGTTGTCGTTGTTATTCAGTGACGGCAGTAGTCAAACGATTGATTTTAGTGGTTTTTTCGAGAAGCATCCTCATCCCCAATATTATAAGTACAAGAGACTCTCTGAATTCAAGAAATTTTGGCTGCGTAATGGCAATCTCATTTGGGGTAAACATGCCGATTTGAGTTTTCCGTTGAACGCACTTTATTTCGGTAATTTGGAATTGTGCTGTGATGATGAATGGCCAGAGACAAATTGAACAACAAAAATTGTAAATCAATAAAGTATCGAAGATATAACAACAAAGAAAAGCAAACAGACACATAATCATTTAGAATAGCATTTCAAAAGCGAATTCTTGAACACCATTTTCCACATTTCTCGAAAGAGAATTCACCAAGAAGTCGTTATGAAACGCCAATTTATTTTGGCGTGGAATAACTTGCTGGTGGATGGGCGTGGAAACCCGGTGTTCGGCAGGTTAAACAAATTCCACGCTTTTTCATGCACATCGGGCAACATATCAAAGAGGTAATGCGGCAGCAAGGCATCACGGCTACACAGCTGGCGAAGGATATTTATTGCGCCCGTACGCATATCCATAGGATTTTCCTCAAGGACAACATCGATATTGCCTTGCTTAAGCGCATATCTTCAGCATTGAATTATGATTTCTTTCGTGACCTTTCCGATGAATTCAAAAGGAAAGTGTAACCGAAATAGTTACAATGTTCAAAATAATTACTGAAAAATAGTCTTCGCATATAGCTAATATATATCTTTGCAACACAATACCATTAAAAATAAGAAAAGATGAACAAGTTTAAAGTATTTACATTATTGTTGGGAGTGCTTCTTTTGGCCTCTGCGACTTCATGCAAGAAAAAAGACGGAGTTTATTCTCCGAGCAAGAAAATCCAAAAGGTGTATTATTCCTCTACTATTATGGATAAAACCCTGCATCAAGTATGGAATTGGGACGGCAAATTACTGGCATCCATTGATTATTATTCCTCCAATAGCGACACTGTGGTTTGGACGGAAAGATTTACTTATGACGGCAACCGCATTGTTCGTGTTGACAACATTCAGGAGTCCGCCATTTATGAGTATGATGGAGATCACTTGAAATCTGTCAAGAATTACTACTATGATGACTTGGAGACAACAACCGTTTTTGAGTATAAAGGCGGAAAATTAGATAAAGCTACCATCACTTATCTTCATGGATACAAAAAGAGCGAGACAAGTCATCCGAAGTTGTCTGTTTTGCCCTTCCCGTCCGAGTTTACTGCAATAATTGACAAATGCAATGCCAAGTTAGCCATTGGCAATGAACCAAAATCGGAATATGTCTTGACCTACCAATTCTCTTGGGACGGTGACAATGTTGTTAAGATTGTAGCAACCTATGATGGCGGAACATCAAGTGTGGCTTTGCAATATGACAACAAGAAAAATCCTTATAGAGGTTTTATGGATTTATGGTCTTGGGAATTGGATGAGTTGGAAGAGGGAGACAATTATGTATCGAAAAACAATGTTACCAATATGACTTTCACCTATTCTGACGGTGATACTGAAGTTTCCTCTTTCATCTATCAGTACGACAATGACAATTACCCGACCATGCGAACCACATATTATCCAGATGCCCAATACCAGTATGAGTATACGATGTATTTCGAATACTGATTTGCCGATCTGATAAACAAATGAAAGCCAGAGCCACAAAAGACCCTGGCTTTTTTATTTCATTTCGTGAAAAACATGCAACTTGACCCTAAAAAGTGCCGATAAATATGCATTATTTTTGCATGTTTTTCATAACTTTAAGTAATTCAGCACATTGTTTTCAATACGCTTGAGCAAGTCTTCCGAATCAGCAGCCTTCTCAAACTTGTGTCCCGTGACCTTCTCGTAAAGTTCGATGTAACGTTCCGAAACGCTGTTCACATATTCAGGGGTCATCTCAGGAACCTGTTGTCCCTCCTTTCCTTGGAAGCCGTTAGCCATCAACCATTCGCGTACGAATTCTTTGGAGAGTTGCACCTGTGGCTCGCCTTTGGCGAAATGTTCTTCGTATTGGTCGGCAATGAAGTAACGCGAGGAATCGGGGGTGTGGATTTCGTCCATCAGCACGATTTGGTCGCCAATCTTGCCGAACTCGTATTTGGTGTCAACAAGAATCAAGCCCTGCTTGGCAGCAATCTCAGTGCCACGTTGGAAGAGCTTACGGGTGATGTCCTCAATCTGGACATAATCCTTCTCGCTGATGAGACCACGAGCAATGATTTCTTCACGAGAGATGTCCTCATCATGGCCTTCTTCGGCTTTGGTGGTAGGGGTAATGATAGGCTCGGCGAAACGTTGGTGTTCTTTCATACCATCAGGAATCTGCACGCCGCAAATGGTGTGCTGTCCGCTCTTGTAAGTGCGCCATGAACTACCTGTGAGGTAGCCACGAATAATCATCTCAATAGGGAAAGGCTTGCAGAGACGACCCACTGTGACCATCGGGTCAGGTGTAGCGAGCTTCCAGTTGGGAACGATGTCGGCAGTGGCATCGAGGAACATGGCGGCTATTTGGTTGAGCACCTGTCCCTTGTAGGGAATGCCCTTGGGCAGGATGACATCGAAAGCGGAGATACGGTCAGTGGCGACCATCACCATGTATTCGTCGTTGATGAAATAACAGTCACGGACCTTGCCGTGATAGACCTTGGTCTGGCCAGGAAAATTGTAGTCTGTTCTGGTTAATGCGTTCATTTTATGATAACTGTTTTAGGATTGCTTCGCAAGAAATCTGATAAAAATCTAATTGAAAATCAATCAAAAATCCATCAGAGTCTACTATTTATTTTATTCAGATTTTTGAATGATTTCTCGGCCTTGGCCGATACCATCTGCATTTGACTCATCCTCAAGATGTTTTTTGTAAGCATTTACTATATCTGTGACGAGCTTATGCCTTACCACGTCCTTGTCGTCCAAATAGATGAACTCGATGCCTTTCACGTCTTTCAACACCTCCATCGCCTGAGGAAGCCCAGAGGGTGTCTTGGGCGGCAGGTCAATTTGGGTGATGTCGCCGGTGACGATGAACTTGGCCGAGCGTCCCATGCGGGTGAGGAACATCTTCAGCTGGCTGCGGGTGGCATTTTGTGCCTCATCCAAGATGACGAAAGCATGATCCAAAGTACGTCCACGCATAAAAGCCAAAGGTGCAATCTCAATGGTGTGATCTTCAAGATAGCCCTCCAACTTCGATGAGGGAATCATATCGCGCAAAGCGTCATAAAGCGGCTGCAAATACGGGTCGAGCTTGTCTTTTAGGTCGCCAGGGAGGAAACCCAGATGTTCATCAGCTTCAACAGCGGGACGTGTGAGGATGATTCTTCTTACTTGTCTGGCCTTCAAGGCACGGACAGCAAGGGCTACTGCGGTATAGGTCTTTCCCGTACCGGCGGGTCCTATGGCAAACACCAAGTCTTTCTGTTCCGAGGCGCTCACCATGCGTTTTTGGTTGGCAGTAATGGCTTTGACGGGAACACCACTACGCCCAAAGACCAACACATCGCTCTCCGACATCTTCTGTTGCAGTTCAGTATCCGTACTTGCCATCATGATATCCTCCACATTTTGTGCGCTGAGTTTCCCAAAACGCTCTAACTGCATCATCAGCGTCTCGTAACGGCTAACGAAATACTCTATCTCCTCATCTTCACCGATGACTTTCATGAAATCGCCTCGTGCAATAATCTTCAATTTCGGGAACATGCTTTTCACCAATTCCAAGTACTTGTCGTTGGGACCGTGAAGCTCCTTAGGGTCAACGTTTTCTATCTGTAGAATCTGTTCTGCCATAGTTGTCAAATGATGTGCAAAGATAGTCTATTTTTCAATCGGCTGCTTCCGCACAAAAAATTTCAAAAAAACAATTGAATATCATACTGCGATTCGCCGAAATGCATTATTTTTGCCAACCAGAAAAAGTGGCAAACAATACAATGGCAATTATCACACTTACAAGCGATTGGGGACATTCCGACTACTATGCGGCAGCCGTAAAAGGCGTGATATTGTCACAACTGCCCAATGCCACCATCGTCGACATCACCCATGAGATTGCCGCTTTCAATACCATTGACGCGGGGTTTGTAGTGAAACACTGTTTCCGCAATTTCCCGGCAGGTACCATTCATATCATCGCTGTCGACACAATCGAGTCGGAAGACGTGCCTCATGTGGTAGTGAAAGCCGAAGGACAATATTTCATTTCTGCCGACAACGGCGTGTTCCGCCAGATTTTTGATGAATATGAGGAAGCTGTTGAGATTAACGTCATGCAAGATTCAGACTCATTCAACTTCCCTACCCGAGACCGATTTGCCAAAGTCGCCGTGATGATTGCACAAGGCGTGCCGCTTTCCGAGATAGGTCCCAAGCGTGAGACGCTGCGTGGTGCCGAGTTCTGCGCTGTGGTGCGCGACGATTCCATCGAAGGCACCGTAATCCATATTGACTCGTATGGCAACCTCGTCACCAACATCACCAAAACCGACTTCGACCAGACCCGCCGTGGACGCGACTTCACCATCTTCGTAAAAGGACGGCTTTACACCATCAACAAGATTTCGGACAGCTACCTTGACGTAAAGGAGACCACCGACTTGGTAGCTATCTTCGGCTCGCATGGCAATTTGGAAATCGCTATGCGCGAGGCACCCATCGCCTCATTGTGTGGCATCGAGTTCCACTCTACCATCCGTGTGGTCTTCCATGAAAAATTTGAGCCTGAACCGCCCAAAGCCGGGTCATTGTTTTGAAAATCTCCGAAACAATCTCCAAAGCAAAAAGCCAACCAAAGCACCCAAAGCGGCACCCGCAAGGATATCGCCAGGATAGTGGTAGCCAATATAGATACGGCTGTAGCTTGAGATGAAAGCCCACAAAAACAGTGTGATAGCCGCCCAAGGGCGGTATTTTGACAACACCGGAGTCATGAACGCCGATATGGAAAAGGTGTTGGCAGCATGGGAAGAGACGAAACCATATCTGCCTCCAGCCAGTCCTTTGGGGAGATAAATCAAATCCTGGAAATCGATGTTATAACAAGGCCGCAACCGATGGAAAAGCGGCTTGCATACATGCGAGGACAACTGGTCGGAGCAAAGCACCACTATCCCTACGGCGAGGAAGACCCACCAGCAACGTTTGTCGTATTGCTTCACGACCCAATATATCCACAATGCATACATTGGTAGCCACGCCCACATATCGGTGATGAGCATCATTGCCCCATCCATCCAATCGACATGAAGTCCGTTGAGAAAAAGGAACAAATCAGAATCTATGTTGGAAAGCTGACTCATGAGGCTTCCTCTATAGCCATACCAAACAGTTTTTCCAAAGTCAATCCGAAACAGCGGGCTTGTGCCGGGATAATACTTGCCTCCGACATACCCGGGACGATGTTGGCTTCGATGAAAAACACGCCTTCGTCGCTGACGATGTAGTCCATACGGACAAAGCCCTTGCACTCCAATTTCTCATAGAGCATCGCCGTAGTCGCCTTGATTTCAATTTCAACATCCTCGTCCACTTGTGCTGGCGTTATCTCATCACACTTGCCGGCAGTATATTTAGCCTCATAGTCGAAAAATTCGTTCTTGCTACAGATTTCAGTGAGTGGGAACACCATCATTTTGCCTTGATAACTCATGGCTCCACAACCAAACTCCCTACCTTTGACAAACTTCTCGCACATCACCTGTCCTCCTGCTGCCATAGCCGTATCAATTGCCGGAACAAGCTGCTCTTCCGTCTTCACTTTGGTCACACCCACGCTTGAACCATTACAAGTGGGCTTAACGAACATCGGCAGTCCAATTTCATTGATAATTGAGTTCACGTCATAAGACTCACCTTTATTTATAAGGATAGAGGGAGACACTTTGACCTCGTAGGAAGCCACTACACGTTTGCAAAAATCTTTGTGGAAAGTAAGCGCACAGGTGGTTTGTCCAGAAGAAGTACAAGGAATTCCCATCAACTCAAGATAACCAGAAAGAGGTCCATTCTCACCCGGTACACCATGCACTGCATTGAAAGCCACATCAAACTTCACCTTACGGCTACCCACCATGATGCTAAAATCATTCTTGTCCACCTCAACATGAGTGCCATCATCCAAGAGCCCATACCAGCCCTTTTTCGACACTACAATAATGTGAGATTCATATAGTTGTGGATTCAAGTTGCGCTTCACCACATTTGCACTGTTGACGGAAATCTCGAACTCGCCCGAGTCTCCTCCACAAATTATTGCCACGTTTTTCATATTTTTTGTACTTTTGTCGGTTGATTGTCAAACAATAAAACTCACTCCAATGGAGTTGTAAAAACACGGCTAAAATACGAAATTATGGGACGCCTTCAATTCTTCAAGGACAAGAAATTTTATATCAACCTACTTATCATATTGGCACTATGTCTTGTCTTACTGTGGATAACTTTCAGGTTATTAAACAGATACACTCGCCACAACGAGGTCTATTCCATGCCTAATTTTATTGGATTGAACTATCTTGAAGTAGAGCAACAATATGCAGAAGACTTCCATTTTTTCCTCATCGACAGCGTTTATCCAAAAGGGCAACAACCCGGGAGTATCTATCAGCAAGACCCTTTGCCTGACTCGAAAATCAAGAAAGGCCGCAACGTATACCTCATCATTGTAGCCCAAACACCCGAAAAAACATTGATGCCCAACCTGAGGAACCTGTCTTTGCGACAAGCCATCGGTTTGTTAGAGTCAGCAGGGCTGGATGTGGAAAGGCTTGAATACCGTGAGAGTCCTTACAGAAATGCAGTCCTTGACCAGTATTACAATGGTCAGCCCATTGCCGAAGGCACCGAACTCATCAAAGGCAGTAAAATCACACTGCGCATTGGCACTGGAAGCGATAGTGAGAAGATAAAAGTGCCTAACCTCATTGGAAAACCAGCCACAGAGGCCAAACGTCTGTTGAATCTTGCAGGCCTCAACCTGGGTACTGAGAGCTTTGAAGACAGCGACAGTTTGCAATATATGTGCATCCGGCGTATGGATCCAGGTCCAAGCTCGGCATCAGTTGATATGGGGACTGCTATCAACCTCACCTACCACTCAAGTCGCACCTTGGACTTCCAGAAAGAGATGCGCGAGTTGCTGCATGAGGACTCTCTGGCGCATGCCCCACAATACATTTCAATAAACCCAAATACAGAAATCATCGAAACTACCGACATTGAATATGAAGACGAATTCTAAGATATTATGTCTGATTGCAGCCCTGAGTCTAAGCTCATTATGCTCTGCGCAAGAGGTGCTGACCGGTTTCAATCATGGTCAACGGAGCGTCCATCGAAACTACAATTCAAACGGACTCTTCCTGCCTTTTTTTGACGACTTTAGCCACACAAGGCTCTTCCCTGACTCCACCCGATGGACCGACGACGGTGCTTTGATTAACGACGGATTCCCCGTCTGTCCTCCTAACCGCAACGCCGCCACCCTTGATGTGCTCGACTCACAAGGGCGCGTTTATGATTACGCCATCAGTAACGCTTTCGTCGCGGAATATCTTACTTCGGCACGTATACGCCTCGATTCCATAATGGAACCGGAACCTCGTGCATTGACACCTGCTGACTCTCTCTATTTCAGCTTTTTCTACCAACCTCAGGGCAACGGAATGCCACCTGAAGCACACGACTCACTAGTGCTGCAATTCGGCACTGCCACTGAGCATGAGGAGTTCCTGTATTTGGATTACCAGCCCTACTCTATTGAAGAAATCTTCGCCGAGCTGCAGGTCGACACGTTGTTCCCTGGCGACACCGTATGGGCTTTCAATGGTTGTCAACCAGGAATGTACACCCTCATCACCGACACGCTGACTCCTATCACGCAAGGCAGCATCTCCATCCCCTGCGATTCGGTGTTTACCACCGTGGCCGACACTGTATGGTATCATGTATGGAGCATTCCCGGGCAGACCCTGCAGTCGTTCATGGAGTCAAACAACGGACAGTATTTTAAGCAAGTGATGATTCCTATCAACAACCTGCGTTACTTTACTGACCATTTCTACTTCCGTTTTTACAATTACGCCAGCATTGAAAACTCGAACCATCCACAAAACCGAGGCAACGAAGACGAGTGGAACATTGATATGGTGTACCTCAACCTGGGCCGTAGTGCTAACACCCTCTCCTACCCAATGCTGGCTTTTTCAGAGCAATGCCCGACCTTCCTTAACCGCTATCTGTCTATGCCTTACCGCCAATATCGCGCCAATCCAAACGCGGCTATACGTGAGAGCCTCGAACTCAGCATAGCCAATCTGGACGACACTCCACATGAAACGAACTACTATTACACCGTTGACCAAATCGCTGGAAGTCAACATTACAAATGGGAAGTTGACCCCGTTGTGGTGCAACCCTACATTCAAGCCGGATTCCTCAATTGTCCTCCTACAGGTCAATCGCCAGCATGCCCCTATGTTGGTGAACTGTTCAACATGAGTTATGCCTACGATTCAGTCACCTATTTAATAAAGCATTATGTTTACGATTCGACTTGTATCCCTCCTTTGGTCGATTCAATGATTTATTGTCAGCATTTTTACAACTATTATGCTTATGACGACGGTACTCCAGAGTCAGGCTATGGTGTAATCCCAGCAGGCGGCGCTTTTGCAATGCGTTTTGAGTTGGCTGAGTTCGACACCATCTGTGGTGTGCAGATTCTCTTCAATCATACCCTCAAAGATGCCAACAACAAGTATTTCGATTTCGTAATCTGGAAGGATGAAAACGGAAAGCCTGGAATGGAAGTTTATCGTTTGGCCAACCAACGGCCACAATGGGAAGAACAGATCTATGATTTTCATTACTATCCTTTTGACACTATCGTCACGCTTTCAGGCAGTTTCTTTGTTGGTATCGTGCAGCAAGCATCATCCCTCATCAATATCGGATTCGACTGTACCAACGACAACAGCCAATACATCTTTTACAACACCAACGGTTCATGGCAGCCGACAGAAATGCGCGGCACACTGATGATTCGCCCTGTCATTGACGGGAAAACCCTGCATGGTGTTGCAGCAAATGAATCCGATTCTAACGTCACCTTATACCCCAATCCTGCAAACGACATGCTACATATCTGCGTTGCTGAAAGTATCGAGATTCAACAAACCTGCATCTTTGACCTAATGGGAAGGCGTGTATGGCAGGGCAACTTCACCAAGCAAATTCCTGTAGGCCAACTCAAAGACGGTATGTATCTTATCAGCCTAACCACCACACAAGGACAAGTCATCACCCAAAAATTCATCATTCGCCAATGAACGACGACACCTATATCACCCAAGACAGCCCCATAGAAGCAGACGACGACTATATGGAACTAAATGACGACACAGTCGACACAATAGATAGCGAGACAACTGAAGAAGACGGCAAACTATTCGAGCACATGCGCCTCACGGTTGACGGTGGGCAAGAACAGGTACGCATCGACAGTTTCCTGACCTCCCGCATCAGCGGCATCTCACGCAACCGCGTACAAAACGCCGCCAAAGCCGGCAACATTCTGGTGAATGAAAAAGTGGTGAAGGCAAACTACAAGATCAAACCTGGTGATGTGATTTCCATCGTGTTTGCCTACCCTCCACGCGACACCGACATCAAGCCTGAACCCATTCCCCTGAACATTGTCTATGAAGACAACGATGTCATCGTTATCAACAAGCAGGCAGGATTGGTTGTGCATCCCGCACACGGAAACTTCGATGGAACCTTGTTGCATGGTCTCGCCTATCACTTCGAACAAACCCATCAACCTGTTGAAAACCGCTTTGGATACCTTGTACACCGCATTGACAAAGACACCACTGGCTTGATGGTAGTGACGAAAAACGAAACAGCACAAGCCACGCTGGCCCGCCAATTCTTCGACCACAGCATACATCGCCGCTACCATGCTTTGGTGTGGGGTGACTTCAACGAGAATGAAGGCACCATCATAGGCAATATTGGACGTAGCACCAACGACCGCCGCAAGATGACTGTTTATCCTAATGGCGAATACGGCAAAGAAGCCATAACCCATTGGAGAGTATTGGAGCGCTTCGGCTACGTGACTCTCAATGAATACCGCTTAGAGACAGGGCGCACTCACCAAATCCGTGTCCACTCACAATACATCGGACATCCTTTGTTCAATGATGCGATGTATGGAGGCGACGTCATCCTAAAAGGCACCACTTTCTCGAAATACAAGCAGTTTATCGACAACTGCTTTAAAATTATGCCGCGCCACGCCCTTCACGCTAAGGAGTTAGGGTTTGTACACCCTACTACAGGCAAACAAATGATGTTTACCTCCGAACTGCCTGACGATATGACTCAAGTGCTGGAGAAATGGAGGGTTTATCTAAAAGCCAGAAATTTGTTGGAAGAATAATCAAACCTTCTTTTGTTTCTCCTCCAGAGCCTTGTCCAAATCCAAAAGGAAGCTACGAGTTTTGTCAAGTGTCTCAAGCATAATAATACGTTCCTCGTAATCGCTAAACTTGTCCTTCAAGGCTTGTTTCGCACCTGCCAATGTATACCCTTTCACCTTAAGTAGTTGGTAAATAATATGTACATACCGCACATCCCGCTGGGTAAACAGACGGTTACCTTTCTTGTTTTTACGTGGACGCAATACGCTGAATTCCTTCTCCCAATAACGTATAGTAGATGTGTTTACCCCAAACATATCGGCTACTTCTCCGATGCTATAATAGAATTTTTCTAAAGTCTTAGCCTCTTCCATCATCAGTCCATTGTTTGGGTGGGCAATTCAGATTGTTCAAGGATTTGCTCATACTCTTCAGGGGTCAAGTCATTGTAGAAGAAATTGATAGGATTGATAGGAACATTGTTCTTACGCACCTCGTAATGTAAATGTACCCCTGTGGTCTTTCCTGAATTACCTACATAGCCAATCAACTGTCCCCTCTTTACTTTCTGTCCCTTCCGAGCCACCGACTTTTGGAGATGTGCATATCGGGTAACATAGCCGTAACCATGATCTATCGTCACCATATTGCCATAACCCCACATGGAACGCTCTACAGCGGTTACTACTCCATCACCTGTGGCATATACCTCCGTACCCATGCGAGCTGAAAAGTCAACACCATAATGGAACTTCGTCACTTTATAGATAGGATCGGGACGATGACCAAAAGAAGATGAAATAAATTTGATTGTGGTTTGCTTTAATGGAAGAATAGCTGGAATGTGGGCCAACATGTCCGATTTGTTACGTGCCATCTCAAACAAATCGTCATAAGACAAGGATTGATGATACATCCTACTCCCTATGACATCCAGTTTGCGTGCTGCATCAACCACCAAATTGGAATTGACATAACCATATAGGGTATCATAACGATTAGGACTTGAGAAACCTGAATTGCGGATAGCACTCGGTATAGGGTCAGCCTCAAACATAACGCGATAGAGGTTATTGTCACGCTGTTCCAAATCCTCAAGCAACTCTTCCATATTGGTAAGACGATCGTTAAGAATCTCGTATCGTAGTTTCATGAAATCCAATTCACGAGCCTGCATCATTTCTTTTGGTGACCGGAAAAAAGTAAACAGCAAAATGGCAAAAAGAAAAGCCATACCCAAAAAACCAAGGAACACCAACACTCCATGCAGGATTCTCTTTGATTTCGATGTCTCCAAAACCTCGAAATTTTGAGTCAACTGGTTGAATATGTAATGTTTTTGCTTCGCCATTGTTGAGCCTTTTTTAGCAATAAATAACGAATGTTGTGAATTTCTATTGCGCAAAATTACATTTTTAGCGTAAATTTGCACGATTTTTTGAATTACTTTTTAAGGTGTAAACACATAATCTATTGAAAATGAATGCTTACGAAATCAGAAATAGTTTTTTGGACTTCTTCCGTTCCAAGCAGCATGCTATTGTGCCCTCAGCACCCATTGTGGTAAAGAACGATCCGACCTTGATGTTCACCAACGCTGGCATGAATCAATTCAAGGACATCTTTCTGGGCAACCAGCCTGCAAAGTGGAACCGCGCCGCTGACACACAGAAATGTCTCCGTGTTTCAGGCAAGCACAACGACCTGGAAGAGGTGGGACATGACACCTACCACCATACCATGTTCGAAATGCTGGGCAACTGGTCGTTTGGCGACTATTTTAAAAAGGAAGCCATCTCCTACGCTTGGGAATACCTCACCGAAGTAGTGAAGATTGACAAGGACAAACTCTATGTCACCGTTTTCGGCGGCGATGAGAAAGACGGTCAGCCTGCCGACATGGAAGCTTACAATTACTGGAAGGAGCATGTCAGCGAAGACCGCATCATCTACGGCAACAAAAAGGACAACTTCTGGGAAATGGGTGAGACGGGTCCATGCGGTCCCTGCTCCGAGATCCACATTGACCTACGTGATGAGGCCTCTCGTAAGCAAATTCCAGGTCGCGACTTGGTAAACAAAGATGACCCACAGGTGATTGAGATTTGGAATCTTGTGTTCATGCAATACAATCGTATGGCCAACGGACAGTTGGTTGAGCTCCCCGCCAAGCACGTTGACACGGGCATGGGCTTTGAGCGTTTAGTGCGAGTGCTGCAAGGCAAGACCTCCAACTACGACACCGACGTGTTCCAGCCCATTATCCAAGCCATTGCCAAAATGTCGGGCATCGAATATGGCAAGGAAAAAAAGACCGATGTGGCCATGCGCGTCATCGCCGACCACCTGCGTGCGGTGAGTTTTGCTATTGCCGACGGACAATTGCCATCGAACAACGGTGCGGGCTACGTTATCCGCCGTGTGCTACGCCGTGCTGTACGATATGGTTTCACTTTCTTAGGTTTCGAAGAGCCCTTTGTATGCAGTCTTCTGCCCATCCTCGTGCAACAGATGGAACACAATTATCCTGAAATTAAGTCGCAGCAAGAATTGGTTGGAAAAGTGATTCGTGAAGAGGAAGCCTCATTCCTGCGCACCCTGGCTCAAGGCATCAAGCGCTTTGAGGGCTATGTAGAACAGCATCCGAAGCAGGACATTGACGGCAATTTCGCCTTCGAACTGTTCGACACCTTTGGCTTCCCCATTGATCTTACCCAACTGATGGCTGCTGAAAAAGGCATCAACGTGGATATGGAAGGCTTCAAGGCCAACCTTGAAGAGCAGAAAAACCGTTCACGCAAAGCTGCAGAAAAAGCCAATGGTGACTGGGTAGTAGTGAACGCTTCAGAACAGCCCACCGAATTTGTGGGTTATACGGACATGAGCTGCGATAGTCACATCTTGCGGTTCCGTGAGGTGGTGGCCAAAAAGCAGAAGCACTACGAAATCGTCCTTGACAAGACTCCATTCTACGCCGAAATGGGTGGTGAAGTGGGCGACACTGGCTCCTTGACATCAGAAAACGAGATTATACCTATTATTAATACTGTAAAGGAGAACAACCTGACCATCCATATCACTGAGCAGTTACCTCAGAACCCCGAGGTAAAGTTTATTGCTACTATCAATACAGCACGCCGTCAGCGTATTGCCAACAATCACAGTGCAACTCACCTGATGCATGCTGCCTTGAGACAAGTCTTAGGTACTCATGTGGAGCAAAAAGGCAGCTTGGTAGACGACCAACGTCTGCGTTTTGACTTTAGCCATTTCTCCAAGATGACCCCTGAAGAAATCCGCCAAGTGGAAAAGATTGTCAACCAAAAAATCCGTGAGAACATTCCGAATGTGACTTATACTGAGATTCCAATTGAAGAGGCTAAAGCTATGGGAGCCACTGCTCTATTTGGCGAGAAATACGGCGACAAGGTTCGTGTGGTAGTCTTCGACAAGGATTACTCGATGGAACTCTGCGGTGGTTGTCACACATCCGCCACAGGCAATATCGGCATGTTTAAGATTGTCAGTGAAGGTGCCATTGCAGCAGGCATACGCCGCATCGAAGCTATCACCGGGGAGGCTGTAGAACAATACCTCAACGAACAGATTGACCTAATAGGTCGATTGCGCGAATGTGTCAAGTCTCCCGATTTGGTGAAGGCTGTATCCTCGCTTAATGAGCAAAATTCCGCACTCAAGAAAGAAGTGGAACATCTGATGCAAGAAAAAGCCCAAAGCACCGCGGACACCTTGTTGCAACAAGCCATTGATTATGATGGACACCGACTAATTGTAGAAAAACTCAGCGTCACTGGAGACCAACTGCGTAATATCGCTTTGCTGCTCAAGCAGAAGGACGAGAACGCCATTGCCATCCTCGGTTCAATCATCGAAGGCAAGCCTGCACTCTGTCTGCTGCTACCCGAAGCCTTTGCCAATGCCAAAGGCTTGGATGCTACTAAACTCATCCGTGAAGTTGCCAAGGAGATTCAAGGCGGCGGCGGTGGACAGAAAACTCTCTGTGTGGCTGGTGGACGAAATGCTGAGGGTTTACCGAAAGCAATGCAGATGCTGCAAGAAAGAATTTGATTCTTCGTTGATTTGAATTGCTCTTCACAATAACAAAAAAAGGCGGCCCCAAAATGGAGCCGCCTCTTTTTTTGCGGAAATCAATTCCGCGAGGTCATTTATCTGACAACAGTGATGAGGTTGGTGCTCACACCGTTCTCAGTCACAACACGCACCGTGTACATGCCGGCAGTGTACTGCGACATGTTCATGATGTAGCTGTCGCCCTCGACATCGGCATCGAACACCACCTGACCCAGCGTGCTCACCACTGTGATGTGGCGCATGCCTGCGGCCTCGATGGTCACGTTGCCCTTCGTCGGGTTCGGGTACACGGCCATGCCACTGTTCTCAGCGACATCGTCATAACCCACGCTGACGTAGTTGATGCTCGGGTTCTCTGCATTCAGAGCAGGCTCTGACTCGCAGTCGTCGTCGTAGTAGGCTCTCACCTGGTAGTAGTACGTACCAGCCGCTGCAGGAGTGTCAAGGTACTCGTAGTAGGTCTGGCCTGCAACATAAGGAACCATTCCGATCATCTCGTAGTCCACGTTGTCGGTCGAACGGTACACGTTGTACTGAACCATGTTGGCGCGGTTGCGGTTCAGGTTGAAGCTGCCTCCCTTGGCAATGCCAGCGTTGACAAGCTCGCCGCCATTGACGGCAGGCAGAGGCATCTCAACAGCCTCGGCTTCACCCTTGGCCTGGTTGGTCACGTAGCAACGCAGGTTCCATGTGCCATCAAGTTGGCCACCAGTAGCCTCGTTGAGCGTGTACCAAGTTGTGCCATCAACCGAAATCATCGTGCCGTTCGGGTCGCCCGTGTAGTTGCCAACTGAGGCAACATAGCCACCATCGCTATTGTTCATGATGATCCAGAGGTCTTGTGTGTTGTCGAATGCAGCAGGAGTGATGTTCCACTCAACCCAATCCTCGGTACCGTTGGCAGTATAGTTATACGAGCCAATCATGTTGGAGCTCGGGCCGTTGCCGTTCGAGCCTTGGTAGATACGGACGACGCCGGTGTGGGCAGCATAGTCGTAGTAGGCAATCTTGGTCACCGAGCAGCCTGCATAGTTGCCAAGCAGGTTGGCCGGGATCTTGAAGCCCCAGTAGAAGGAGCCACCACCGTTCAGACCGATGGCGTCAACGTTCGCACCGTCATCGTAGTACAGCCATTCTGCAATAGGAGCAGCGGGTTGCTCACCCCACCATACTCTCACCTGGCCGTCGTGCATGTCGCCGTGGATAGGCTCGCCAGCCTCGCAGGCACCCGGAGTAGGAGTGAAGGGCTCGCACTCGGGGCAGCTCATCGAGAAGTAGATGTTGCCCTCAGGCAGGTTGTTCGTGCCGTTGTAAACGATACGGACGCACACCTCTTCGGCATTGCCTTCGTAGATGTAGTTGTTGGTAGGATACTCAACAAAGGCCTCCCATTCGCCATCGGCGAAGATCATAGCACCGAGCACGTCGCCAGTAGGCGTCGGAACCGGGGCCGGAGTATTGTCGTCGCGCAGCTCGTAGACACCGATGAGGTTCGGATCCTGCTGGATGTCGCCGATGAAGGCAACCTTGCCGTTGAAGCTGCCCACGGTGCAACCGCCAGATGTACCGGCATTGAAGCCGGGAACAGCCGAGAAGTTGAACACCGAGCCGCCCATCGAGCCGTTGCCGATGACCCAGTCAACCACGTCGTTGGTGCCGTTGTTGAAGCAGTAGACGTGCTCCACGTCGTTCTCGTCCTTGTAGTAAGCAAGGTCGGATGCGCTCTCAGGAGCGGGACCGGTCTGCTGGATGGCACCGGTGCGGTCGATAAGCGTCAGGTTGCCGCTCCAGTTGCCGATGACCCAGAAGCCGTCGCGGGCCGGGTCGTAGGTGATGCCGCGCATGGCACCGTAGGCACTGGTGAAGGTGCTGACCACGCTGTGGGCGGCCAGGTCGACGCAGTACACCGTGCTGCTGTTGGCAACGCCATAGAAGTAGGTGCCGTCGTAGGTCATGCCGCGGAGGGTACCGCAGCCAGGAATCTCGAAGCCTTCGAGCATGTTGCCGGCGAGGTCATACTTGTAGAAGTTATGAGCGGCACTGCTGTAGCCCCAGTTGGAGGTGTAGAAGTTGTTGCCGTCATAAGCCACACCGTAGTGGGCAGCTTCAGGAGCGGTGAAGGTCATCATCAGATCCCAAGCGGCGCGCTCGCTCTTGGCACCGGCGGTCAACTCGACATCGTCGACATCGAGGTAGAACATATCGCTGCAGTTGAAGTGACGGATAGCGATGTGGCGGCCTTCGCCAGCGTAGTTGCTCAAGTCAACCGTGTACTGACGCCAGGTGCCCTGATCGCGGGTACCGCGGACAGTGGCTTTCTCACCGCTGCTCTTGGCGCTCAGCGTCCACTCGTTCACCAACGTGAAGTCGTTCGGGTTGGTGCCCGTCGTCGAGACGAATACACCGCAGTGCTCGGCTGCATAGCCAGCATCCTGACCGCATGCCCAGAAGCTGAACTGAGAGCCGCTGGCGAGGGTGACAGCGGGTGAGATGAACCAGTTGTCAGGATACACAACACCGTAGTTGTTGTCGTAGCTCTGGCTGAGGATCAGGTCGGCTGAACCGTTGTGGCCGTTGCCGGTGCCGCCCAGCTTCGTGCTGCCAATCTGCCAGCCGTAGCCAGCAGGGCTGCCGCCGTCGATGACGGTCCAGCCAGCAGGCATCTGGCTGTCGTCGAAGTTCACACTGAAGGTGTCGCCTTGTCCGCCAGGACCAGGAGTCGGGCTGCCGCCAGGATACTCCCAGCTGATCTCGTTGCCCTCAACGGTCACACCGTTGACGGTACCGGCGTAGTTCTCGCACGGGATATACTGCCACTCGCACTCAGTCCAGTCACTCATGCCGGTGCTGTAGACAGATGCAACCTTGCAGATATAGTGATCGCCGGCGATGAGTTCGTCGGTAGCCAACTGGCAGAACGGCTGATCAGCAGGAACGTTGGTGTTGAAGATAGGCTCGCCGTCAAGGCTGGTGCACAACACCTTGAAGGACTCAAGGTGACGCTCGGCTTCGGCATCCTTGGCGCCAGTGGTCAGTTCAACATCGTCGATGTAAATTTCATACTGGTCGTAGCTGTTGAAGTGACGGAAGGCGATGTACACATCCTGGCCAGCGTAAGCACTCAGGCTGACGCTGTGTGAACGCCAGTTCATATAACGCTCTCCGTTGTGACGGATTTGAGACTTACCGGCATCGCCGTTCTTGGCAGAGCCTTCCCAAACGATAGTGAAGTCGGCAGGAGTCGGGTTGTTGACGGTAGCCACAGCCACACCAAAATGATCAGGATAGCTGTCATTGCCGTAATCAGCCCAGAAGTTCAGCACGGAGGAAGCCGTAATCGAATACTTTTGGTTGGTAACCAAGAAGTTGTTCGGATCATAGGAATCATAGGTGCAGTCGGTGTAAGACGAAGAAACAGCAAAGCCATTGGAAGTGTTGTGACCCCAGCCAGTATAGTCATAGCAGGCGTAGGTCATGCTCTGTGAGCTGTGATACCAATTGTTGCCGTCACCATCAGCGTCGATTGCATTCCAGTTGCTAAAGCCATTCTCGAAATCATCGGTGAAGGTGGTAGTACCAGTGCCACCGCCTTGGCCGCCGCCACCGCCTTGGCCACCGCCAGGAGTACCCATGGCTCCCCACATGGCCCAACCAGTGCTGGATACATAGAGGTCTGATACACCGTAGATGATCTCAATCATCACATAACGCAGGTCGGTGGGCTCCCAGATGCTCACGCTGTCCTCGATGGGCTCATAGCCGTCGAAGGTGATGTTCACCTTGTACTCACCCTTACGGAAGCTCTCGAAAGCATAGAAGCCGCTCTCGTCGAGAGTGATGTCGTAGCCGCCGTAGGTCTCCTGCTCATACTCGTTGTAATTCGTGAAGGTCACATTGATGCCTTCCGGGTTGTCGGCGCTGTTGAGCAGCACGTTGACGGTCACATCGCCTTCAAGGTACATATCCTTGTCGAGGCAGTTCGACCAGATGGTCTCGCTCTCGCGCTCCTCAGCAAGCTGATTCAGGTTGTTGGTGTTGCCGCCACCACCGCCACTGCCGCCTGCACCTTCAACGATGGTGATGTCGTCGACATTAAGGATGAACTCATCGCTGCAATTGAAGTGACGGATAGCCACATAGCCATTGCCACTATAGGCACTCAGGTCAACAGTATATTCATACCAGTTGCCTTGGCGAATGTTACCATCGCGGCCAACAGTCTTCACAGTGGAGCTACCCTTTGCCGTCATCGTCCACTCTTGGATGGTAGTGAAGGCCGAAGCACTGGTGTTGCTGGTCGTAGAAACGGCCACGCCGAAGTGTTCAGCAGCATAGCTGGCATCTTGAGCGCAAGCATAGAAGGTAATGCTGCCGCCCAAAGCGATTTGAGGCGACACCAGATAGTTGTCAGGATACAAAGCTTGTCCGGTTTGGTTGGCATAAGAGCCTGAAATCACATAAGCCTCAGAAGAATTATGGCCAGTACCACTCAGGTTGACACCGCTGTTGTGATAGATGCCAGGATTCGAACTCGAAACCCAACCATTACCATCACCGTCAGCATCGATGCTGGTCCAGCCAGCCATAGTGTTGTCATCGAAGTCGTAGGTCAAAGTGGCGCGGCTGTTGCCAACGTTGACAGGCTCGCTCCAATGGATAGGAGCAGCGATTTCTTCACCACGGTTGCCACTATACACAGCACCGACACCCCACTTGTAAACACCAGCCGGGAGGTCGTACCATTCAACGTCGATATAGACAGTGTCGGGCACCCAAACGGTGGCCAGGAACACGGTGTTCTCTTCAGTGTAAGGACCGTCGTTGTAGCAGTTGGTACGGTACACATTGTAGTGGTCAAGGCTACGGGTGTTTTCAGTAACGATGGAAGCGCCCTTTTCAGCGTTGGCATTAACGCAAATGGCGTCGTTGCTCTCCTCGCCCTTAGAGAAGGTGCGGAGCTTGCTGATAATCGGGTTGGCATCGGCAATAGCGTTGTAGACATTGTCGGCGCTACCGACAGCCACGCTACGACCAGCACGGTTGGTGAACCATTGTCTCATGGTCCAGGTGCCATAGGTCAGGTGTTCCCAACCATTGCCACCTTCCCACCATGTGCCGAGGTCGTTCAGGTCGCCGCAGCAACCGGCAGGCCAGTTGCTCACGGTGGTGTTGGCCGTCCAGACAACCCAAATCGGGTCGTTACCGGTCACGTTGACAGGAGTCGTCAGATCCCAGTCAACCCAGGCGTTCTGGTTGCTCGGGACATCAACGGTGAGGGTGCTCACCAGCGTTCCGGCGGCAGGCTGAGTGCCACCAACATAGATACGGCAGGTGTAGTTGCCACCCACTGCACTGTACATGTTGTCAGAGAACAGAGAGACCTTCGTGATGTTCCAGCCAGCATAAGTGCTGTGCAGGAAGCTGGCGGGATACTCGTAAGCCCAGCTCGGGGTCGTGGTCAGGTTGCTGCCCACGGCGTTGTTGAACTCGCTCTCGCAGTAGGTGTGCCAACCGGGTTGTGCAGGTTCGGGTCTCTTGTAGAAGTTGATGTAGTCGACATAGAAGCAGTCGTCGTTGCTGTTCACGCTGCTGTCCTTGGTATAGCTCCACTGGAAGGTGTGAGTACCAGCGGTGATGTCAAAGGTTCTCTCAGCCCAGCTGCCTGCACCAGACCAGTTGCCCTTCTCAACACCATCAATGTAGAAATGACCATAGTCATAGTTACTCTCAGAAGAAATCTTACCGAAGAAGCTCATCAGACCGTCTGCAGGAATCTCAACGGTGACCGTCATGTTGCTGGTCACACTGGCCACGCCGGCGCCGCCGCTCTTCATGCAATAGGTGCCTTCGTAAGGCTGGTTGGTGGTGATGCTCCAAGGATAGGTGGGATCAATCTGCCAGTCGAACATGCTGAAGTCTCCAGTCTCGAAATCTTCGATGATTTCGCCGCCAGGAAGGCCGCAGCCCCAGTAGACCTTCACGAACGGGCTGTTCGGATCCAGGCTGTCAGGATAGTACTCAGCAATCACAGCGCAGACCGGGTCGAAGTTCTCGTCGAGGATGTAGTCGATCGGGCTCGTGGTCTGGTTGTAAACCATGGCAATCGGGTTGCCCTGGACAGGCTCGTCGATGGTCTGGTAACCGTTGCAGCTGGCCGAGCCGTTGTAGGTACCGGCATAGATGTGGCCGCTGTAGTAGCCCTGGTTGTTCGTGGTGAAGTTGTAGGTGTGGCTCACACCGAACTCATCCTGGCCAACCATCGTCACGGTGGCGCCAGCGATGCCGGTGGTACCGTCCTGCTCGTACACGTGGCCGTTCACGTCGCCGTAGCCGGAGACCTTCACGTTCACGGTGTTCGAAGGAGCGGATTCGCCTTCATCGTACACTGCTGTTACATAATAGGTGTAGCCACCCATGTTGTAGGCCAGAGGCCCGTCGGTGTAGGTGGTGGCATTGATGTTGTTCGTCTGGGTGCTGCCGATGAGCTGACCGTCGCGGTACACGTTGTACTTGCGGTAGGTACGGTCGACAACAGCGTTCCAGCTGAGGACAATCTGCTCGTCGTTGAAGACGGTCTCGTCTGCAGCAACGAGGTTCTGAGGCACGTTGAGGTGGGTGGTGAAGCCCCAAACCGGGCTGCTCACGCCATCAGGGCATGCATCGTTGTTGAACTCCACTCTCCAGAAGTAGTTGGTGTTGTTCCACAGGTTGCGCACGGTGTAGCTCGTGGCCATCTGGTGGTCGGTGAAGCTGCCGTCCTCAGGATACATGACCGTCTGCGGGTGGTTCGGATCCGGATAGTAGGTGGTGCCGAAGATGAGACGCCAACCGGTGGCATACTCAGGAGCCATCCAGCGCAGGGTCACGCTGTTGGGCTCAACCTCGTCCTCGTTGTCAGCAGGCTGCGGGTTGAAGGCAAAGCCCTCGGCATTGATGGCCGGGCAAGGCATGTCGTCGACATTGATGAACACATCGTAGTCGGCCTGCGTGGCAGAAGCAACCAGATAGTAGGTGCCGGGAGCGATGGGCAGGTTCTCGATGACGGGACCCGCGCTGACGTTCAAGGCAGTACCGGGAGTCGGGGTAGGACCAGGAGTCGGGCCGGGAGTCGGAGTGCCGCCACCACCGCTGGTAGTTCCAGTGATGTTGATGTTGTCAATGGCGGTGCAGTAGCCGTAACCGTCGTAGCTCTCGAAGGCAATGTAGTAGGTGCCGTTCAGGTTACCCAGGTCTACAGTGGCCGTCGTCCAGATAGGATTAGACTGATACATGAACGAAGTGTAAGTCCAGGGACCGGTGGGGCTGGTGCCGTATAAAACCGAGAGGTCGTTATAGTCGCCGGACCAATCAGGAGTGGCATAGGCAAAGCTCACAGAAGCACCACTGCCGTCAAACTCGAGGGCGGGAGAGACGAGATAGTCTGAATCATAGTTGCCGTTACCATCGATGTAGAGCGAATAGCTGCCAGCATAAGCAGGAGCATAGCCATAGTAGTCTTCAACATCAACATACCAGCTTTCGCTGGCACCATAGTAAGTCCAACCGGCAGGCATGTTGCCATCCTCGAAGTCGACAAGGTCGCGGCCAGCGCGGTCAGCGCGGTTGCCACCCTTCATGATGATGTTGGCGCGGTTCGTGGTGGTGCTCAAAGCGTAGTTCGTGGTACCAGCGCTGTAAGGCGTATTGTCTTGATAGACATAGCTTCCAGCGGTGAAACCGACGTTGCCGCACTGCCACTGGATAGCGCTGCTCCAGCTGCCATTGTTCATCTGAACCATAACAAGCACATTGCTCGAGCCGTCCCATGCGAAGCTGCCAGCGTTGAACACGAACTCGTTCCAACCGACAACCTCTTGGAAGTTACCGGTATAGACGAGGCTCATACCGCTACCGAGAGGCGAAGTGGCAGGAGCTTGGGTGTCAGCCACGTTGGCCATCCAAATGCTGATGTTCTGGATGTTGTAGCCGTAGGTGCTGTTGCTGAACCAGCTGATGCTGTTCATAGGAGCAGTGGTAACGCCAGCCTCAGCCAACTCAGTGCCAAGGTAGAGCTGCGTGCTCAGCGAGTAGTTATAGAGATAGTACATCGGCAGATAGCCAGTCGTGCTGGTGCCATCGCCAATCTGAACCTCAAACGGAGTAGCAGCAGCACCGCCGCCGCCAGCAGCACTCAAGCCAGTGTAGTTGTTGGTAGCCATCGGGCCGCCTTCACCGTTGAAGTCCTCAGTGTAGAGGGCCACCTTACCGTTTTCGGCAAGCGTGTCAACGTAGGCATTGAGAATCATGTCAGTAGCCACCGTGAACTTATAGACGGCATCCTCACCCTCTTCGATTTCGGGGAAGGGAAGCGTGTAGTCGTTGTGCAGCACGGTAGGCGTAATCTGTGAAGGAACACCTTGATAGCTGAAGCCATCGGCGATAGTGCCGAAGTCGTAGGCCAATTCCCAAACATCCGGGATGGCGGGGTCGTAAGGCTCAACATTGATGTTCCAGATAGCGGCAGTACGGCCAGTGCCGTAGAGGGCCACCATCTGCCAGTCAGTGTTGCTGGAGGTTCCCGTAGCTAACTGAACGTCGATTTCTTGGTCGCGAGCAATCTGCACGGGAAGTTCAGGAGCCACGAGGGTGAAATACTCCTGAGGAGTCCAGTCAAGGGTGTGAATCGAGGTGTTAGCACCCGTGTTGCGAATCTGGAAGGTGAAAGGTTCCATCCAGCAACCATTCGGGCGAGGACCAACGTAAACGGTGTCAACGATTTCGCCATCCTGAACAGCGAAAATCTGTTCGCCAGCGCCAGCACCGCCACCAGGGGTGATTTCGATTTGGATGTTGGCACGGTAGTTCTGGGTATAGGTAGTACCCGTGTACGAACCCATGTTGTACGGGTCGGGATTGGCCGAGTCGCTGTGACCCGAAATCATACCACCCGTGACAGAGGTGTAGTAGAAGTAACGCGTGCTGTAGCCCGAGGTGTACTCGTGCATACC
>CAMYYB010000003.1 GCA_947303335.1 uncultured Bacteroidales bacterium
TTTATCCATTTATTTCGCTTATTCCCCCCTTTTCCCTAATTCCGCCAACGGGTTGTATATATCACTAAAACCGTTCAAAATCCATTTGAACATAGTTAGTAAAGGGTAAATTTTCATATACGCATTTGATGAGTTTTTTGCATATTTCCGTTTGAGCATAACAAAATAGTATACCATTTTTTTCTGGAATTGGAATCTCTACCCTCCATTCATCTTCATTTTCACAGATAAACTGCAATGTTCGATTATCTTTGTTGACCAAGCCAAAGAAAGAACCGGATATTTCTGTAAGAACATTAAACAATGAGAGAGCTTTTTGCTTGGAGCAAACCTCTGGTTGGAGACTATCTATTGTATCTCCTGTTTCTTCATCATAATAAAAAACTCGAACCATAGCATTATTGCCAATTAACCATATCATAAGGATAAAACTGCTGTCCTTTTAGTATGGAGTCATCTGACTTCAAAATTTTCATGATTGCACCGCTTTCAAAACTCCAATAACCTACATGCATCCCTGAATTGTGGGTAGTCAAGAAACCTTGCCTCTTATAATCTTTCATCCATTGCTTTTTCAAATAATCAGACATCAATTTTGGAAGATTCTCGGCACTATGTTTTATAATAACATCCACAAGCCCATTAAATTTATTACCAACAAGTTGCGTATTTATGATTTTGCGTTTGTCAAAATGTGATGAAAGAAAATCTAAAATCACATCTGGTGTTGGAATTTTGTCACGTATGTATAGAATTTTTGCTTTAGATTCTTCGTCGACATTTAAAAGTACTCCCAATGAGAGCACTTGTAGAATTTCCCAGTATTCATCTGTTCCATAGAAAGGTTCAGATCCATAGTAAGTAAAATCATTTTCTTTTTTAGCGAGAAAGTTACAATATTTTTGCTCCAATAATTTTGGAAATAGCTTTTTTATCTCAATAATAGGATATCCGGCAGAGTACATTGAGAAAACTAAATCCAAATAATAAGTAAAAATGGTATGTCTTGTTGCGGTTATGACTTCCGAATTGGATTTTGGAAATCTATTTATTCCTTTTTTTTCATCTTCTTCAACAGTCACAATTTTGTTTAATAAGTTCTCAATATATAATTGCGTTTCGTTTATTATTTCATCAAAACCCTCTTTCGTATTTAAATATTCTCTATTTTCCATGATAAATATAGATTAAGGCCACGGGCCAATTATTTCTCCTTTATTATTTAATTCAAAAGTTGTTACTTTACCATCCTCTGAGACTTTGGATAAAACTTTCTTAACAGAGCCATCATCAAGTCCTTGTTTTATTTCATTAATAATTCTTCTTTTCTCTTTATCAGGAAGGTCTAGGTCTTCAAATTGCTTCTCCAATCGTTTTCCACCTGTAATCCAGTCATCATTCATCTGCTTTGTTCCGTCTTTTAGTTTACTTAATCGGGATGATCCATATTTTGCTTCATCAATTATGTAATCAGGTGGTGGAGTCCTATTTTTATATATCCCATCAATGCCTTGATGCCCTTTGTCTGCCAATCCAGAAGGTGGTTCTTTTCCAATTCTTTCCAAATCATACCCTTTTTCTTTTAATAACGGATTATTGACTTTATTATTGTGTGATACGATTTCACCATAATTACCTTTTTCTAAATTTGTAGCAGTAGCAGGATCAAACCCTTCTATTCCTTTGGGTTTTGTAGGCGACTTTACAACCCTTTTCGTAACAGGGTCGTGTTGTACAATTTTTTTACTTGCTGTAGCCTTCTTGATTTTTGAAGTTGCTTTTGTAGTCTTAGCAAATTTTACTCCTTTCCGCGCAATCTTCACTGCAGCAGCTGCATCACCAATCAAAGGTACTGCTGCAAGAAGCGACATTCCCGCCTCTGCCCAGTTGCCTCTTAACGCCGAAATGCTTGCGTTTATTAAATCTGGAATCGCTCCAAATCCAGGGACAAACCCTGCTGCATCCAAAGCCAACTGAATACCATCTAATACGGAGTCTTGATCTAGCCCACTAGTGTCTTCTTGTTGGATCTCAAAATCATCTCCCTGCTTCTTCTGTACGTACTGCGTCCCCTCTCCCACTTGTCCATCCGTTACCAAGCTAATCGTCCCTCCCCACATGCATTGGCACTTGCAAGATTTCAACAAGGCGGGCTGTCCTTTAATGAGGTAATCCATCTTGCCAACGAACCAGGGCGCAGGGGTGTTTGGCATACACGGCGTTGGGGTACCATGTGCGGCAGCGGTAGGCGGATAGGCCATTGAACGACACAAACCAAATGGCGGTATATTGAGCATTTGCTTATGGTCGCTGATGTTGGCCATTGGTTGACCCGTAAGATCAACTGTTCTGGTAGGCAGCACAGTCAGTTTGGCCAGGGTCGTGCCCATTGTGCAACGCATCATTGCGCCAGAGCACACGTAAGAATCAGCCATAAAAAAACAGATTATTATTACCCCCTCACGAAGGAGGCAAAGATGTTGTTAGAATAGGATGATGTCACTGCAAAGGGCAGCAAGCATCTTCTGAACAATCATTATTTCAGGAGTAATAGGCGAATTTGCCCTTACCCTATTATTATCAATATCAACAACAATTCCTGCATGATTCGGCAATCTGTTACTTGGATAAGGAACAACATCGATGCCGACATGATTCTCCAACACAGGATTGTTTTTGATTTCTCTTATTTCTTTTACTTGAAGCATGGCATAGCCATAGCGTGAGTCTCCTTCTGTCCGTGCTCTGAAATCCTTGGTCTGTTCGTCGATATTATTCTCGGTATTACAACGAAGGACAGAAATATAGTCTTCCGCAGTGCCACTCGGAAGAATTTCCCACCTGAATGCCGTAGGAGCTACTCGCCCGTTGTAGATATATGATGGAGAAAAGATGACCCTTGCCACTTTCTCTTCATCAGACACAATATTGACTCCAGATTCAAGCATTTACTTTATTAAGAACAGAAATCAGATTGGCAGTAGTGAAAAGAATGCCATTATTCTTTTCCAAAACATTTCCCTTTTGTATGAAGTACACAAGTCGGTCAGCAGTAATAGTGATACCTGCTGTTCCGTTCTTGCCTGTGTAATCAAGATAAAGACAGCCCCTTGCATCCGGAAAAAGCACCCATCCTGAAAGTTGCTTTTCTGTAGCTCTATTGAGCGCCGTCCTCAGTTTTGTGACACACTGACGGTCTATGGCTTTGCTCCCAACGCCATCCCAACCGTCCTCCAACTGGCTTAGAGAAGCCAATCGTACTGTCAACTCACGATGCAATTTCCCGCTTTTGCGCACAGAAGCCGATTTGCTCTCAGCACGCAACGACTTGACTTCTACAACCCCACGGAGCTGTTTGATGGCCGTTTTGAGTTGAGGAAGCATTGCATTTTCGTTGATGGTCACTACTAACTGTGTCATAAGCTCAATTGATTTCTTGGCGGCAAAGGTACAATGTTTTTTTGGATTTAAGAAATAGCCTGTATTTTTTTCTTATTGCACCTTAACCATAGTGGCCTTAATGTCAATCTTGGTACCGGCATTGAGTGCCATATCTTTGCTGGCTTTAGCGTGATGCGTCTTCGAGTATTCAAGCAGTTGGTCTTTGGCCTCCTCACGGATATTCTCCGCTGTGATTTGCAACTTGTGGGCTATCTGCTCGTCCTTGTTGTCATCCACCTTGATGAATTGGTTCTCCGTTACTGTCAGCGAATCGTTGCGGTCAATGGTGGCAGTACGGTCATTGCCGGCATGCTCGCGTATATCATTATCAGCAGTACGCTGCATATCGTGGTCGGCAGAAAGGAACATATCGTTGTGTGCAGTCTCAGTAATATCATGGTCGGCTGTAGCAGTAATATCGTGTCCGGCATGCATAATGATGTCGTTCTTGGCATACAGCTCGATATTTCCCGTCGATTCCAGCTTGATGAGCTTCTCATCGGTGGAGAAAGTCAATATATAGTTTTCTTTCTTGTTGTCGTAAATCCGGATATAGCCATCGCTGCCTTCATCGTGGATTTCAATGGTATGTCCGTTGCGGGTGCGGATGGCCTTGATTTGGTTGGCTTGGTTGTTGTTGGGGAGCCATTGGGCATCAGGCGTGCCTATTTCGGTGTCACCATTGTATAATGTGCCTTTCACGTAAGGCCGCTCAGCATTGCCGCCTTCAAAGTCGACCATCACCTCCTCCCCTTTCTCGGGGATAAAGCTGAAGCCTTTCTCCACACCTGCGTAGGGTTGTGCGATGCGGAGCCAGGGGGTCATCATGTTCTCGTCAAGCTCTGCCTGCCAGTCGAACTGTACACGAATACGACCCAAAAGCATGGGGTCTTCGTTGTCGGTTACTGTTGCGCGGCACGAGGGGGCTGCCGGATACACGTCGCTGTTGGCGTAGGGCGGATAGTCACAGGCCGACGGAATGCCGACAAAATGGTTACTGTACATCTCGTCGGACGAGAAACTGTGCAACAAATCCGTGATAAGGATTTCGTCCTGGTTGACATCACTTTTAGCATTGGTGGCTTCGTCAGAGATAAAGTTGTCCACTATAACCAAAGTGGTTCCAATCTTTAGCTTCGAGCAATAAGTGTTGCCAGAATAGGTGAGCATTCCCGCTTTTTCGCCCCGAGCCTGCGTCTTGGTTGATACATTGAGTATGGTATCACGCCCATCCTGGTCGGCGAAGCCTCCAGAGTGGAGATTCTGGAGCGTAGGTTTGGTAAAGTTGTTTTGCGAGGCTTCAAACACGCTGTCACCCAAGGTATTATACGGCCTTTGCATCTCCTCAAGACCTTCCTTGCGGGTGGCCTCGTATGCATTGTAAGACGATGTCAAATGGCTGAAAGCCACATGTCGCATCTTCAAATCCACATTGTAGGACGGGATGTCCTTGCTGGGATAGTTGAGCCTCACCGGGTCTTGACTGACCAAGTTGCCAAACACCATCTTTTCACCATCGTTATAGAGCCATTCGCCATAACGCCGTGCCAGACGTTGGAGAAACTGGTAGTCAGTCTCGTTGTATTGCACACAATAGGCTATGGAGTCGGTAAATCTTGCGTCGACTGTGGATTCAACGCTATTGCCATTGATATCTATGACATCTTTGACAATATCGTTGAGGGTCTTTTCCTCAAACGACTTGCAGTTGGGGTTGTCGTCAAGCAAGGCCTCTCTGCTCCTTGCCTCCACACTCACGATGTACTGGCTTCCCATCCGTCTTCCCGAAGCCGACATGATAATGCCCTTGAAACTGATTTCTGCCGTTTTCTCGTTGCTGGTGCTGAGTGAAAGGTTTTCGATGTTGTCTGTGTCCAACGAAAGGGTGATTTCCTTTCCGATGATTTGGCTGCACAGCGAAAACTTGGCTTCCTTTTCATCTTCCTTGGGGCCTTTGTGCATAGTGAAGCACAATGTGTTGTAAGACAACAGGCTTTGATGGAGTGTGAAGTCGTTGAGACGCCACATCTCACCGTCTATAGTAAGGTCGAAGCCCGATGACTTAACCCCATCAATGGTTACTGTGATGTGTTTTACTGAGATTGACATGGGTTATGTCCATTCGTTAGTGAAGACAGCATTATCCATCAGTCCTCCTATATGGATAATTTGCGCGCTGATGGTGACGGTGGTGTACATCAATTTGCTGTCGTTGTCGTTGAAATAGTCTTTGAGTTCAATGCAATAGGCATTGATGAATTCCACGGTTTTAAAACTTTTCTTATTGTCGTTGGTATAGACGACAAACCTGAAATAGCCGGATTGCACCTCGGTTTTGTTGAACATCCATTTGTAGAAGAACAAATCCTCATCGCTGGTGGAGGGCATCACGAAGGTAATGCTGCCGCCTTGGGGTCGTGAGACAGGCTTGCCCGTCTCGTCAATGGATTGGTGGAAATCGTAAGCGCATTCCACCACGCCGTATGTCTTGTCACCTATGGTAAGGCTGCCTTGAAGTGCCATGATGTTGAGATTGATGGGGAGTCGCTTGGGGGAGGAAACGTCCTCCCCCAAAAGCCTACTTCCGATGATGGATTAATTGTCGATGGTCCAACGGTTGTTGTGACGGGCGTTGCCCACTTCGATTTCCTTGGCGGAAATGGTGAACTCTTCGTACTGCTGCGTCTCATTCTTGTTGTCATAAGTCTCAGCATACTCCACCATATAGCCTTCCTTGAAGGAGAGGTGCTTCATCTCGCCACCTTGACGGTTGGGGAAGGAGATGGTGCCGCTCTTGCTCATGTAGGTGTCGCACATCCATTCCATGAGGTCGCTGTTGCCATCGTCGTTTGATTTCACTTTAACATAGATCTTGCCACCACGGGTGGTACCAGTGGGTTGACCTTCGACGTCCGTCTGCTGGTTGAGCTCATAGCGGACATACATCACTTCGCGTTCGGCAATGCCGTCGGCATTGATAGTTACAGTTCTTGTAGCCATAGTTGTTAATGATTTAAGTTAATTAATGATTGAATTATTGATGGATAATTCGTGATGGTACACGATTTATTTCACGTCTTGTTCCCATTCGGCGCCAGCGGTGCCGTTGTGACCGGTCAGCTCGATGAAGAAGTTCTTGGCCGCGAAGAAAGGCTTCAGTTCCACTTCAATCTTGATGTCCTTGGTCTTCGGGTCTTGGTCAAGTTTCTTGAGATTGTAGTTTTCGATGAGTTTGCCAGGACCTTTGTAGTCGCTGAGGAAGTCATGGATGGCCTGCTGCAATTCGGCTTTGACGTTCGAGTTCCAGTTGATGAAGGCTTCGTCGTTGAAGAAGTTCTGGAACACCTTGCCAATCCAATCGAACACACGGACGATGGGATACTCTTGCAAGCCGATGGTTGCACCGTTATACAGCGAGCGGTTGGAGAAGGCCATAGTACGTCCGTCTTCTTCCACCATCGGGATAACGCCTTGGTCGATAAGAGCGGCGATTTGGGCTTTACGCAAGTCGAGGCGTGCGCCTTTCACATTGCTCATGGTGCCGTATTTCTTACCGGCTGCACCTTGGGCGATAACGATTTCCTCGGTGTTGGTCATGCGGCCTGCGAGAGCTCCTGAACCCGGCAGGTAGACATCATCGTCCTCACCGGCCAACTCGGACTTCTTACGGCCCAGGATATAGTTGCAGGTCATGATGACATTGGCCAAGTGGGCATCCTGTCCTTGCAGGCTGGCATCATCGAGTTCGTCTTTCAGCATCTCGAAGTTCAGGCTGTCCTTGAAGTCAGTCACCATGATGACCTTGTTGCGGTAGGCCGTGTCAGCCCACATCCTGATGGTGGTTGAATCGCCCAAATAGCCAGGTATCACAAGCAGGCTATAGTTGTTCTTCAGGTTCAATCTGTCATAGTATTGCTCCAGTTCCTCGCGGATGGCCTTGGTGTCTTCCGAGTCGTGCGAACCCAATTCTTCTTTGTTGACATTCATCAGCGTGAGGCAGTCAATTTTGCCTTGTCCCGCATTGGCGAAGAAAGCATCGAGGGCACGGTAGGCGACTTCCAACTTCCTGACTTCGTCATGAATGGTGAACAGGTTGTTCTTCACGTTCTCTTCGGCCTTGTCGCGTTTGGCCTTGCACGAATCAATGATGGCCATCGGGTCAGTGCCACCTTTTTCAAGGATGGAGACCCAAAGCTCCAGCTCGTTTTGCAGTTTCTTACGGGCATCCTTATAAGCCGCGTCGTTAAGGAAGATATTTTTGACGGCTTTACGTCGGGGATCCATGTTGTCAACACCCTTGAGGAGGCCTTTGAGCATCTGGAAACCGCCGAATTTATCCAAGCCACCGATACTTTCTTTCAGTAGCCCTTCGGGGTTTTCTATCTTTTTTCTTTCTTGAAGTTCAGGCGCTGCAGCCTGGGCTTCTTGTTTCATTTCTTCTGTAGCCATAGTTGTAGTGTCTTAATTATTGATTTTCTTCAAGTTCAGCTAATAAGGCTTTCAGTGCATTGGTAAGACTGCCACGTGCGGCATCGTCTTTCAGGGCGTTACGCAGGGTCTTGTTCTTTTCCAGTTGGGCGATGACGGAATTAAAGGCGTCTATTTTGCCTTTTTCCGTGCTGAGGAGTTCGCTCTGCCCGATGAGTTGCTCGTCTTCGAAGTCCTTGATGCATTTGAAGTCGAAATCTTCAAAAGCGGCACCACCTTCTTCGGTTTCGAGGGTGACGCCTTTCTTGCTGGGCTGGTAGTGTTCAAACACTTCTTTCATGTTTTTGGCCTTGAAGCCTTCACGATCCTCGTCACTGCTCGGAGCCTCGTCGGTGAACTGGTCGGCATAGAGTGTACGGTTCTGCGGGAATTCGATGATACCGTCCTGGGCATCAACGTCCAATACTTTCGATATTACAGTTTTTCTTGCCATAGGTTGATGTATTTGTTGATTATGTTGTTGATCATCAATTTGCTGTTTCGCTTGTTTCCTCGGGTGAATCAATCTCCCAAACCATTTCATGAGTTTCTTCATTGTACTTCATTATTACTGTGTCGCCGGGATTGATTTGGCCGGAGATAATGAGCTTGGAAAGCGGTCTGCGTATCTCCTTGCGGATGATGCCGAGGATGGGGCGGGCACCATAATGGGCGTTGAAGCCGACCTTGGTGATGTATTTACGTGCCGTCTCGTCAATCTCCAACTTGATGTTTTGCTCATTAAGAGTCTTCAGCAGATTCTTGATATGAATGTCAAAGATGCGGTCAATCATCTCTTCGGTAATCGGCGAGAAGGGTACGATTTCGGTCAGACGGGCCAGGAACTCTGGACGGAACTGGCCTTGCATCACCTCAAGCAACTGGTCGTGGGTTGGCACCTTGCCTTCACCAAACGACTTGAAGATGTATTCACTACCGATGTTGGAGGTGAAGATGATAAGGGCGTTGGAGAAGTCGCCCACTCGACCTAAACGGTCGTGCAGCTTGCCTTCGTCCAGAATCTGCAAGAAGAGGTCGAACACAGAACGGTGGGCTTTCTCAATCTCATCGAACAGCACCACTGAATAAGGATGCTGACGAATCTGGTTCACCAACAAACCGCCTTCTTCGTAACCGACGTATCCGGGAGGCGCTCCATACAGCAAGGCCACCGAGTGCTCTTCCTTGTATTCCGACATGTCGAAACGCAACATGGCGGTCTCGTCATTAAAGAGGAACTCAGCAAGCGACTTGGCCAACTCCGTCTTACCTGTACCCGTAGGCCCGAGGAAGAAGAAGGAGCCGATGGGCTGTCCTTTTTTATTGAGGCCTGAACGCGACTCGAAGATGGCATCCAAGATGCTCTTGATGGCGTGGTTCTGACCTACAACGCGATTGTGGAGAATCTCCTCGGCGTTGGACAGTTTCTGTCTTTCCTCCGACTGGATGTTGCCCATAGGAATGCCCGTCATCTTGGAGACCACATCGCGCACGGCTTCTTTTTCAAGTTGCTCTTGCTTGGGAGCCTGTTCGTCGGAAAGCGTAGCCATCTCGTTGGCAATCTTCACCGAGGCCATAGCGCGGTCGAGCAAGTCAAGAGCCGAAGCAGGCAGACGGCGGTCGGGCATATAGCGTTTGGCCAAACGGACAATCTCAGCCGGGACTTCTTCACCGATGGTGAGGTGGTGGTATTGCTCATAGCTCTCACGACGCGACTTGATGATGTCGATGGCTTGTGCCTCATTGGGCTCCTCAACGGTGATTTTCTCGAAGTAGGCCGTGAATTCTTTGTCCTTTTCAATGTCTTTGGTATAGCCGTCGGTGGTGGTGGTGCAGATGATTTGCAGCTGGTTCTTAGACAACAGTTTCTTTATGGCGGGCAACAGTCCGTTCAACACAGATTGTTTGTCTTCCACACGGTGGAAGTTCTCAATCACCAAGATGGGTTGTGCCATGTTTTGCAAGGACTGTATCACCGTCTTGAAGCGGTCTTCAATCTCACCTTTATAGCTTACGCCTTGGCTCAAAGCAATCAGGTCGAGTTCGATGGGTTGCAGGTTTTCGAGCGAGGCAGGTACTTTCTTGTCGCGCAGCCTTTGCAGAATACCGTAGATGAGGCTCGTCTTCCCCACCCCAGTCTCGCCGACAATCAGCACATTGGCCCTGTCCTTGCGAGCCAGCACCTCGATGAGGGAGAGTATCTCTGCGTCAAAGCCGATGACCTCTGTCTCGGGCAACTCGTCCATCATCATGATGCAGTAGTCGGAGCTACCTGTGTCGGCAGCGGAAGACATATTATTAATATAGGTGGGCTGCTTTTTAGGGGCAGGTCCGTCGCCTTGCAGGGTCTTCAATATCTTGTCGGCCTGCAAAGGAAAGGTCTTCAGTTGCTCGTAGGTGAAGCCGATGCCCGGAGTGGCCAATGAGGCTAATAGGCAAGCTCCGTTAATCTCGTCCAAACCGTATTTCTCGCTGATTTCGATAGCTTCTTTGACAACGTTTTGTGCATCGTGCGACAGTTCGATGCCCTTCATCGCGTAAGGCGACTTCTCACATTGCTGCATCCGCATGTCGGCCCAGTCGACGAGGTAGTAGTAATCCTCGTCGAGGGTGTTCTCTATGAAATCGACCAATCCCGCACTTTTATGCAGCAATGCCCTCAGCAGGTGCGCCGGCTCAATCTTAGGCGACTTGTTGTCGTTGGCAAAAGACTGCGCAATGTGCGGCAGGTCGAAGGGAAGATTCTCTAACCGTTGTACGTATTTATCCATAGTAGGTAATTTGAAATTATATCAGCGACAGTTGGCTGGCAGGCACAAAAGCTATGGCCACAGCTGCCACGCCTTCCAGTTGAACCACTACCCGCTTGTTCTTGTTAATCCTTTTGATAACGCCTTCCACTCCAGCGAAGAATCCCTCATTGACCTTCACACGCTGGCCTACCTTATTGATGAACGCATTGTTGTCAAGAAACATCACACGGTCATCCTGCACCGAGGCCACACGCATGAAGTTGTCCATCTGCATGTCGGGGACTTGCAATATTTCACCCTTGGACTCACCTGACACAGACTTTTTCATCATATATCGCATCGGGGCAAACTCCTCGCGGCACATCTTCAGACGGGTCAGGAATTCCTGGGTAGAACGGACAAAAATCAAATTGTGGATGGCAGGTGAAAGCACACGCTTCTTTCCTCCCGTTTTGGCTTCCACCAGCTCATAATGCATGGGAAGGAAACACTCAACGCCCAGCTCATCAAGCAAGGCTTTGATTTTCATTTCCCTATGATAGGTGACGCGCATGGGAAACCAACGCACATCTTCACTAACTGACTGATTTACAGTATTATAACTGGGGGGGGGGGGGGGGGGGTAAAGGTGAGGGTCACCCCACCGTTTTAAGTTATTCCAAAAGTGGTTTCATTATTAAGAAATCTGTTCATATAGTGCTGATTTCCAGCTACGTTGATGAAACGGATTAGGCTATCGCCGCATAAAACACAACGAATAACGCTGCAAAAATAAATAATTTTGAAAAGCGAGCAAAATTTAAACAAAATATTTTCGCAGCTCGAATGCCTAATTGAGAATGAAAAAAATTCATGAATCCCACTCGCGGTCTGCCTCCCCCTCCTGTTCATAACCCTGTTGATAAGTTGTTCACAACCCTGTTGATAATTTTTCACAAAACAGGACATTGAATATTCCAAACTAAATTCCTATATTTGTCGCGTTTGTGGGAGGGATGATGTCCCTTTTAACATGGGATTAACAATGTTCGGGAGCAGATTGTATGGAGCCGTGTCTACCATCAGACTCATATCACCCAATGCGACCGGCAAGGTTCGGCAAGGACGACCTGGACAGCGTCCCGACACCCCTTTCTTCAATCCTCCATCGTCGACCGACGACGAGGAAAGGCTGAATTTCAAGCTAACAGAACGAATAAGAGATGCGGAACGCATCATGGCGCTGACTGGCCCAGACGAACCCAAGAAATGGAAAGGCATCAGAGGCCTGTTGAAAAAGATGCGCAACGAATTCCCTTATCTGATCGATGACAGCACTTGGCTGGAACTCAGGTTCGAGAAGACCGTCGGCGGCGTGACGGATAAGGCACGGGGATTTCTCAACTTCAGCCAGTTCATCGAGGTCAAGGACTCCGCAGCCACCATCGACAAGCACCACCAGTACATCGTCACCCAAGGCTGGCGCGTCGTGAGCGGCGACAATGAGCGCGAGACCCTTCGTGCCGAGGACCTGCTGCTGATGCTCTATACCGCCCTCAGGTATGAGCTGGAAGACCACGAGAACTTCGAATCCTATTTTGTGGATGACGACGAATCAGAGGAACCCGCCGCCAACGTGATACCTATGCCCCACTTCGGCTTTGAAAATGGCGAAAGGGAGCAGGAACGCTGGGAGACTGCTTACAAAGTTCTGACTAACGAGGGCTTTATCAGGCGCAACGAAGTCGGCTGCAACAACTGGGTCTATATCTGTTGCGGCGAAAAGACGCCCCCAAAAGGCCCCATTGTGTGGTACGGAAGCACTGCTTCTTTGGCGTATCTCGTAAGGGAGCATCTTCAGGGCCAATGGGATAAGGCCAAGGAAATTTTTTGCCTTGACAAGGGCAAACCTTTCCCTGCTTCTTTCAAAACGACCCACAAACCCATCGATAAAGTGGCAAAACGCATCGACCGGGCCTTCCCGGCCACTAATTCCCACTAACCTCTTCAAAAATTTTTCATGAAGGTCTCAAACCGTCCACTACATTTCCACTAAAATTCCACTAAATATCCACTAAATATCAGCTAAATGCTAATTAGTGGTTTTTTAGCTGATTTTCAGCGTTTTAAATGCTGATTTTTGCCGCAAATTCTTACGGAAAATGAAAGCAAGACAAGACCTGAAAAACACCCTGTCAGCCCTCGCACAAGGCTTGGGCGTAACGAAAAAGGACCTCCTCTCCCACTGTCGCAAGGTCGAGCTGGTGGACGCCCGCTCGATGATTGTCGCCGTGCTGATGGAACACGCCCACCTGCGCCAGCAGGACGTGGCCCCGCTGCTTGACATCACCCAATCTGCCGTGAGCTGGCTTCTCATCCGCCACCGACTCATGATGAAGCACCCGGGCGGCAACCCCGACTACCAGAAACGCTTTGCCGAGTTTGTGATGAAAGCCCTCACCCCCCTGCCCCCCTCTCCCAAAGGCGAGGGGGACGCGAAGCGACGCAAAGACTCTGCGTCCGGCAGGCATCCCTCTCCACCATGGAGAGGGGCCGGGGGTGAGGTCAAAAAAAACTGACGATCCGGATCAATAATCAATAATTTATTAACCATTAAAAGTACCACAATGAAACAACATTTGAAAATCGGAGAGTACTCCGTCTACGACAAAAAGACCTTCCGCTGCAAGGCCGACAACCACAGCCAAAAGAAACGCTGCCTCCTCTGCGACTTGCGCGACTACAACCTGTGCCCCTACGTGGCCTGCCAGCCCGATGAGCGCGACGACCACAAGGCCGTCATCTTCAAGCTGACCAGAAAATACAAAAAGGAGCAAGGCAATGGATGACGAGCGCGACTATGCCGCCATGATAGGCGACGAACTGGCCAACGCCGACGCGATGCGCGACAGCACCCCCGAAACAGTGGGGGTGCTCCGCATCAAGACGGCCAACGAGACCCTCAGCGAGGCGCAACGCCGACCCGACCCTACTCCCCTGTGGCTGTCCCTCTGGTATGAAGGCGAGGTGTGCTGCCTCTTCGCCGACAGCAACCTCGGCAAGTCCATCTATGCCGTGCAGATTGGCGAGGTCATCGCCTACACACAAAAAGTGCTGTACTTCGACTTCGAGCTGTCCGACAAGCAGTTCCAACTGCGCTACACGGATGAACAAGACCATCTGTACCAGTTTTCCAACAACTTCTATCGGGTCGAGATTGACAGAGAATCGTTGGACGTGGCCAACTTCGAGGACCTCCTGATCAACAACATCGAAGCGGCGGCGCTGCAATACGGGGCAAAGGTATTGATTATCGACAACCTGACCTGGCTGTGCTGCAACAGCGAACAAGGCGAAGATGCCGGACAGTTCATGAAACGCCTGATGGCCCTCAAGAAGAAGCACGACCTCTCGCTGCTCATCATCGCCCACACACCCAAACGCAACCTGTCGAGTCCCATCACCGCCAACGACTTGGCTGGCAGCAAGAAGCTGTACAATTTTTTCGACAGCTGCTTCGCCATCGGACAGAGCGCGAAGGACAGCGGACTGCGCTACATCAAGCAGATGAAGAACCGTCACGGCGAGTTCGTCTACGACGCCGAGAACGTCATCGTGTGCCAGATCGAGAAAATCGAAGCCTTCCTTCAGTTCACGACGATTGGATACGCGACAGAGCGGGAGCACCTGAGGCGTCCCACCGAGAACGATGTGTCCCAGGACATCATTTCAGTCAAGGAATTGAATCAACAGGGACTATCCGTAAGAGAAATCGCTAAACAATTGAATATGAGCAAATCTAAAGTCCATAGAATACTGAAATGCTGACGCGGCCTTAGTGTCCCGCTCTGTCCCACACTGTCCCACTGTCCCTTATAGGGACAGGTGGGACACTTGGGACACCTGGGACACTTGGGACACTTTGGGACACCAAATCATCAAACATCATGTATCATCTACAGAAATACCGCACCAAAGCCTCACGCCACGAGTGTCCGAACTGCCACGACCGGCATTCGTTCACCTACTACGTTGACGAAAACGAGGAACCACTTGACCCCATCTGCGGCCGCTGCAACCATGAGACCCGATGCAAATATCACTACACGCCGAAACAATACTTTCAGAACCACCCCGTTGACCGCAAGGCGAAGCGGCCTTTCATCCCTAAGATGCAGCTCATCACCAAGCCGCCACAGCCGCTATGTACCCTACCCTTCAGCTATGTGAGGCAGTCGGCGAGCTACAACAGCACCTTCGTCCGCTTTCTCTGCGGCCTGTTCGACAAAGGCAGACTCGACTGCCCTACCGTCAGACGGCTCGGCGAGCTGTATGCCCTCGGCGCCACCAAGGAAAGGGAGGTCATCTTCTGGCAAATCGACGTGAAAGGTCGCGTCAGGAGCGGCAAAATCATGCGGTACGGCGAGGACGGGCATAGGGTCAAAACGGGTGGCGGCACGGACTGGATCCACTCCAAGCTGATGAAAACCGGTCTGTTGCCTGCCGACTGGCAGCTGACGCAATGCCTCTTCGGCGAGCATTTGCTCAACTGGTCGACCAACCGCGACAAGGTGGTGGCCCTCGTGGAGAGCGAGAAATCAGCCCTCATCGGTGCCGCCTGCTTCCCCGACTACGTCTGGTTGGCCACAGGAGGCAAGTCGCAACTCGCCTCCGACAAGATGAAGGTGCTGTCGGGCAGGACGGTAATCATGTTTCCCGACGTGGACGGCTACCACGACTGGAAGGAAAAAGCCAAGGAGCTCATCTACTGCAAGGTGACCGTATCGGATATCCTTGAGCGAAACGCCACCGACGACGAACGCAACGCCAAAATCGACATCGCCGACTGGCTCGTCAAACAGCTGCAGGACAGGGACACGAAAATAGCGTCTAACATTGACTTCAATTCCGCGTAACAATGACTCCAACACCTTCCAACTTTGACACTCCTTTGATACAACCTTGACTCACCTTTGACTTACCTTTGACTTAGCCCTAACGCCCAAAAAAACGTCATCGCGGAAAAAAGTTATTTGTACAAATAACTAATTGTCAGCTGTTTGAAATAAAGTTCGTATCTTTGCATCGTCTTAAGACAAGGACCAAAAACCAAAATTACCAAACCAATTAACCTAATTCATTAACCAACCAAAAACCTTAAAACCATGGCAAGAATTGTTTCAATCTTCCAGTTCACCGGACGCGCCGGATCGGCCGTCGGTTACAAGGGCAAAAACGGAAAAATCGCCCTTCGTCAGTATCAACCTTCAATGGCGGACCGCCGCACCCAGGCTCAGATGAGCCAGCGTGCCAAAATCAAGCTCGCTTCGCAAGTGGCAGGTATGCTCGGCGAGGTAGGCCGCACCGCCCTCATCGCCAACGGTCAGCGCAAGACCGACCGCGGACAGCTCATCAAGCAGCTGCTGAAGAGCATCAAGGTCAACGGCACCAAGGCCTCCTTGGGCTACGACCTCAACCTGGTCAACAACCCCAGCTACGCCGAGAGCATCAGCGTCGTCATCACCTCTGAGACTTCCGCTTTCGTGGCCACCTTCTCCGGTGCCGCAGAGGGTGAAGTCATCGCCAAGGCCATCCTGGTTCACGACCTCGCCACCGGCAACTGGCGCCGCACCTCGGGGATGGACTCCAACACGACCATCGCCATCAGCAAGAGTGCCAACGAGGCTGGCGACGCACTCGAAGTGTTCGCCTACGGCATCGTCCTGCAGCCCAAGACTAACGAGGGCTTCAACAACATCGGCCAGACGGGTGCCAACTCCACCGGCTACGTCATCGACTTGAACATGGTGAACTCCTCCAACTTCGCTTTCTCGCCTTGCGTGAGCGCAGCCCTCAACGTGGAGGGCGACGGCACCACGAGCGGTGGCAACGGCAGCAGCGGCCCTTCGACAGGCTCAGGGACCGGTTCAGGCTCAGACACCGTCCAAGCGCCCACCATCAGCGGAACGACGCCTTTCGCTGAGACGACCCAAGTGAGCATCACGGGTCCTGACGACGCCCGCGTGTACTACACCACCGACGGCACCACGCCGACCTCTGAAAGCACACTCTACACAGCGGCTTTCACCCTGAGCGCGACGACCACCGTCAAGGCTGTCGCCATCAAGGAGGGCATTAGCAGCTCGGTGACGACCAAGACCTTCACCAAGGCCGCTGGCGGCGGCAACGGCGGGGATGACCCCTTCGCGGGATGATGAACCTTCTAAATCCATTGCACTATGAACAAGAAGCGCATCATCGAGATTGTGGTGAAGATGTTAGTAGCCGCTCTCACAGCTTTCATTACTGCGATAACAACCACGAGTTGTATGGGTAGAGGGCCGATCTTCCTTTAGTTGAGAGTTGACAGTTGACAGTTGACAGTTGGGCTGGCGGCGATGCCGCCAGCCCTGTTTCTTGAAAACGACAACATCATGAAATACTTTACCATAAGCGAACTGATTAGGAGCGAAACGGCTCTGAAGCACGGCATCTGGAACGGTGCCAGCCAGGAGGTGGAGGACAACCTCATCGCCCTCGTGGACAATGTCCTCGATCCCTTGCGCGAAGCCTACGGCAAGCCCATCCGCGTCACCAGCGGCTACCGCTGCCCACGACTGAACCGCCTCGTCGGCGGCGCACCCAACAGCCAGCACATGCGCGGCGAAGCGGCTGACATCGTGGCCAGTACCCTTGGCGCAGGGGATTGCGGGTCAAAGCCCGCAATGAGGGTATCGGGGGGTGAAAACCTGAAGCTCGGTAAACTCATAGAGCAGCTCGGCCACTTCGACCAGCTCATCTATGAGCAATGCGACGAGTACGGCTATCCCCGCTGGATTCACGTCAGCTACAAGCGCCTCGGCTGGAACCGCAGGCAAGTGCTGTACACGTAATCATGTAAATCCTTCCGCACCTCTGGTGCTCATCATCCATCATGATGATGAGCACCAGTTGCGTTTTTTCTGATCATCTCACCAAGACCATCTTCTTGGTAACCACTCCCCTATCAGTCACGACTCGCAACAGATAGGCTCCTGCAACTTTATCACAGAGGTTAATCTGCAAGTAGTCGTTCCTCACCCCCTCTGAGAGGATGACTTGGCCATAAGAATCAACTACCTCAACCTTACGTATGCCCACACCTTCAACACAGAAGATGCCCTTTGACGGGTTGGGATAGACGTAGACGGAACCCATCAAGTCGTCAGCCACGCCCAGTGTTCCGAAATGCAGGGTGGCAGGCTCCGTCACCGTGCCAACGGTGCCGTCCGTGATGTAGGTCATACTCTCGTCAGACCAGACTGCATCTGTTCCGTCAGTAAGCACAAAGCGCATATCCTCCGTCTCGTCGCCGAAGGCCAGCAGGAAGGCCACATAGCGGTCAAACGGCTCGACGTACATCAGCTTGACGCTGCCACGGCACTCATCGCCGACAAAAGCGGCCAGTTCATAGTCCTCCGAACGCAGTTCCTCTCCGCCCATTTCCACCACAGCAGTAATGAGCATGTTGTCGGCATAGTTTTCACCTTCCGGGACGTAGATGTTGCTTTGCGGCGTGATGTTGGGTTTCAACTCAACATTTGAAGCTCCGGATTGGTACACCAGTGTCTTGGCTGTGCTGCTGTTCGACTTGTACATGTAGCCTTGGCCTGGCTCAAGCGTGTTGAGTGGCCCATACCACGAGTTGAAGTTGCCGACTGAAACGTAGGTCGCCGAGCCGGTCCTGCCCTTGATGACATCATCAGGCTCAGGCGTGAAGCCGCCCAGGGCTTCATTGAGGCTGACGGGCTGGTTGGAGGGATATCCTATCCAGTTCCAGCCTCCGACAATGCTGATGGGGTGGCTCTCCAGCTGGGCCAGTGCACCGTCCAACTCTACTACGCAGGCCTCGGAGGTGCGCACCTTGAACATCTGCTCGTTGTTGATGGAAACGAGTGTTCCGTACCATAAGCCCGTGCCTTGGTATTCAATATACTCGACGCTACCGCTCCTGCCCTGGATGCGCAAACCCGAAGTCCCGAGGCTGTTCTCCAGCATCTGCAAGCCGTTAATGCCGTCCTGCTCGATGTAGGTACTCCACCAGTTCCAGCCAGCAATAAGCTGTGTGGTTTGTTGGGATGCGGCTCCCCCTGTACTGAATCCTAGCACGTAAGGCTCCAGAGGCGTACCAAGGTCGTTCTGGCTGAAAGCAACCGGTGTGATGCAGACGGCCTCCACCTCCTGCTGGACGCTGTGGTCATACAGGCGGAAGGTGAACTCGTCGCCGTCCTCGCCATAGACATTCATCATGGCGAGATAACGTCCGGTGACGTAAAACTCCTGCATGATCTGCGAGCCACGGCATTGCGTGCCGCAGAAGGCACCCACTTCAAGCCATTCGGAGGTCTGCTCCACTCCGTCAATCTGGACCACGGCAGTCACAGCCATGTAGAATGGGAACTGGGCTGTCTCAGGAGTCCAATGGTTCTCGATATAGCCTTCCTCCGCGAACCGCGCCACATAGTGGGCGGCTCCCGTCACCGTGAAGGTATAGGAGGCGTTGTTCGAGACGTAGACCCCGTTGCGCTGCCAGCTGACAAAGACGTAGCCTTCGGCAGGCGTGGCCGTCAGCGTGCATTCCGAGCCGTACTCGTAAGTGCCCATGCCCTCCACCGTTCCGGCGTTGTCGGGAGTGACACTGGCGGTAATCTCATAGCTCTGTACCTGGAAGTGGGCCACATAGGCGGCGGCTTCCGTCACGGTGAAGCTGTAAGTGGCTTCATCGGAAACCACCGCGCCGTCCTTTGTCCAGTTCACAAAGTCGTATCCCGTGGCGGCTGTGGCGGTCAGCGTGCAGGACGCGTTGTACTCGTAGGTGCCTGCGCCTTGCACCGTTCCACCATCGCTTGGGTTGGCGCTGGCGGCAATCTCGAAGCTCTGTATCTGGAAGTTAGCCACATAGGTGGCGGCCTCCGTCACGGTGAAGCTATAAGCCGCAGCATCGGAGACTACCGTGCCGTCCATCGTCCAATTCACAAAGTCGTATCCCGTGGCGGGCGTCGCGGTCAGCGTGCAGGTCTGTCCGTAGTCGTAAGTGCCTGCGCCTTGCACCGTTCCGCTGTTGAGGGGACTGACGTTGGCGGTAATCTGGAAGCTCTGTATCTGGAAGTTAGCCACATAGGTAGCGGCCTCTGTCACCGTGAAGGTGTAGCTCGGGTTGGTCGACACCACGTTGCCGTCCAGCGTCCAATTAATAAAGGTGTAGCCTATATTGGGCGTGGCCGTCAGGGTGCATTCCGAGTCATAGAGGTAACTGCCTTCTCCCGTCACCGTACCCCCGTTGGCGGGGGTAGCGGTAACGGTGATGTTCAAATTCGTATAGAAGCCTATGGTCATAGGCTGCAAGGGCGTGCCGTAGCCGTTCTGACTGAAGGTGATTGTCGTCAGGCCGATGCCATCCACCTCCTGCCCCGTGCTGTGGTCGTACAGGCGGAAGCTAATCTCGTCGCCTATATCGCCATAGACGGTAATCATGGCGAGGTAACGTCCGGAGTACGTGAACAGCGAGGTCATCTGCGACCCTCGGCATTGCGTACCGCAGAAGGCACCCACTTCGAGCTGGGCGGAGGCTTGCTCCACCTCGTTGATTTCAACGACCGAAGTGACACCCATCACGTAAGCGTACGCGCCTGGGTTGTCTGGTGTCCAATGGTTCGCAAGCAGCAAGGTGCTTGACAGGCAGGCCCACAATAGAACTATTACTCTTTTCATGGTTCTATGTGTTTGATTCATTATTTCTTAACCAGTTTGCGCGTTGTCACTCCGCCGTCGGTGACCACCCTCAGCAGGTAGTTGCCGGCTGCCATGTCGCTCAGGTCGATGCGCAGCGCGTCGTCCTTGGTCTCAAGCGAGTAGACAATCTGTCCGTAGGCGTTGACGACCTCGACTTTGCGGACTCCCACACCGTTGACGTTGAAGACGCCGTTGGAGGGGTTGGGATAGACATGCACGTTGCCCAGGGTCTCGTCCACGCCCAGCGTGCCGAAGTGCAGCACGGCAGGTGCGGCAGGCGTGCCCACGATGGCGTTGGCTTCATAGGCGATGTGGTCGGATGACCAGCTGAGGCCCTCGCCGTCGGTGAGAACGAAGTCCAAGGTCTCCTCCGTGTCGCCATAGACGGTCAAGAAGGCCACGTAGCGGTCCATCGGCTCGACGTAGATGAGTCTGACGCTACCACGGCACTCGTCGCCCACAAAGGCGGCCAGCTCATAGCCAGCGTTGCGCAGCTCGCTGCCATTGATGTCAACAACGGCAGTTACCGTCATGTTGTAGGCATAGTCGCCGTCGGCAGGCTGGAAGGTGTTGCCTTCCGTGGTGATGTTCTCAACGAGGTTGCCACCGCGCTCGACGTTGTAGACGAAGGTCTTCACGTCGCCGCTGTTCGACCTGTACATGTAGCCCTTGCCGGGTTCCAGCATGTTCAGCGTGCCGTACCAGAAGCCGTTGTTGCCGTAGACGACATAGACCGAGTAGCCGTAACGGCCCTTAATCACATCGTTGGCCTCGGGGCTCAGGTCGCTCAGAGCGTTCGTCAGGTCGATGCTCTGTTCTACGGGATAACCCACCCAGTTCCAGCCTGAGCTGAGGCTGACGGGATGGTTGATGGCCTCGGCGATGGGACCGGTCACCACAGCCTCGCAGTCCGCGCTGGTGTGGATCATGTACATCTGCTCGTTGGCGATTTGCTGCAGGTCACCGTACCAGAAGTTGCCGCCCTGGGCTTCAATGTATTCGCTGTAGCCGTCGTTTCTCGACTGGATGCGGATGCCCGACTCGCCGAGCGAGCTCTCCAGCATGTCAAGACCGTCAGGGCCGGTCTGCTCGATGTAGGTCGACCACCAGTTCCAGCCTTCGGCCAGCTCCTCTACATGGTCGTACACCACCTGGAAGTTGGCCACCAGGGCTCTGTCGCTGTCCACCACGAAGGTGTACTCGGCCTCCGTCGAGACCAATGCGCCGTTCTCGGTCCAGTTCACGAAGCTGAAGCCCGGGTTAGCTGTGGCCGTCAGGGTGCATTGCGAACCGTATTCGTATTCGCCGGTGCCTTCCACCGTGCCGCCGTTGTTCAGATTGACGGTGGCGGTAATCTGGTAGGTCTGCAGCTCGAACACTGCGGTGTAGAGTCCGCCTGCCGTCACGACAAAGCTGTAGGTGGCGTCATAGGAGACGATTTCATCGAAGTACATCCAGTGGACGAATTGGTAACCCGTGTTGGGTGTGGCCGTCAGTGTGGCGGTTTCGCCATAGTAGTATCTGGCGCCACCGTCCACAACGCCGCCATCCCAAGGATCAGCGAGGACGTTGATGATGAAGTCCATCAGTTGGAAGTTGGCCACGAGGTTCCGGTCGCCGGTCACCATAAAGCTGTATTCAGCCGAGGTGGAGACCACTTCGCCGTCCTCAGTCCAGTTCACGAAGGTGTAGCCCTCGGCAGGTGTGGCCGTCAGGGTGATCTCGGTGCCCTGCTCGTAAATGCCAGCGCCTTCAATGCTACCGCCTTCAGCCGGACTCGGCGTTGCCCCGATGTTGTAGGTGACATAGTTGACCAAACGCACGGGATAGCCACGGTGGCGATAACTCTGGTCGTTAGGGTCAATCGAAGTGTTCTTTATCCAAAGATTACGGGCATGCTGTGTATCGACGCCGTAGGTGGACCAGTAGCTGACCCATTCGTTCACTTCTGAAATCACGGTGCCGGTACGCCAGCCCGCTGCGGGGAGGAACACCGCGCCTGCGGCCTGCATCTTCAGCCAGTCGATGAGGGCGTAGTTATTCGTATTGAAACGGCTGCTGCTGCCGCTCGCCAGTTGGGCGACGCCGTCAGGCTGCGTCCACTCGTCAGGCAGCAGGAACACGCCGTTGGTGCCGTCGATGTTGCCGCGTCCCCATTTCGAGGAGGCGCCATCGCGGTCTTCAAACAGGTAGGTCCATTCCGGACGGGTCATCGTCTTCCAGGCAGCCGGCACATTGCCGCCGTTGCTGATGGCGTTGTAGATGCCCCAGTCGCCGTTGATGTATTCGCCAAAGATGTCGGCATTGAAAACCGACGGACCATAGTTGCTGCCGCTTCCTTCGTATGTGTTATAAGGCTGGTAGTAGTAATTCGTCAGGTCTTCGCGCAGGGGGCAACCGCTGGTGGCCCAGCCGAAGTAGCTGACGATGTCGACATTGGCATGGTCTTCACCCACAAATTCTCCCTCGGTGCCCAACACGTCGTATTGGTGCTCCATGAAGCTCCAGGTCTGGGTGCTCTTTTCATATTGCAGGTTGCCTTGCGAGAAATGCACCTGTCTGCCATCGGCGATGGAGAACAGGCCGCTGATGGCACCTTCGGGGGTGTCGCCCTGCCAGGCGAAGTAAGCCTCGACGTTTCTGGCACCATTCACCGTGAAGGTGTAGGTGGGGTCGGTGGAGGCAAGCTCACCGTTCTCCGACCAGAAGTGGAAACGGTACCCTTCGGCAGGCGTGGCCGTCAGGGTGCATTCGTCGAAGTGATAGTAGGTGCCTGAGCCTTCCACCGTGCCGCCTTCAGCGATGTTGGCGGTGGCGACGATGTCGTAGCTCCTCAGCTGGAAGCTGGCCACAAAGGCGGTGTCGTTGTACAGGGGGAAGGACATCTCAGGGTCGGTGGCTATCACCTCGCCGTTGTGCGTCCAGCCCACGAAGTCGTAGCCTTCATTGGGTATGGCATTAAGGGTGCAGATGCTGTCGACCAACTGTCCCGTCGCCGTGCCGCCTTCTTCAGGCTCGACGGTGACGAAAGCCATCGGGGTGCGGTTGAAGTCGAAGTTCATGGGCATGTTGAGCGTCGTGCCGTCCTCGAGTTGCAGAATCATGTTGTGGCTGCCGATGGGGAGGGCGGAGACGTCAATCAGGCAGTAGCCGTCGCCCACAGGACCCGTCACTAAGGTGCTGTAGTCCTGGTCGAACCAGCAATGGTATTCCAGCTGCGACTCGGGATTCAGCACGGGGAGCTTCACAAAAAGATAGTTGTGGGTCAAATTCATCGTGTTGCCTTGCAAGGCGAGGTGCAGCGTGTGCATTCCGTCGCTGAGGCCCTCTACATTGAGGAACATCGAGCCGTTGTCGAGGTTGCCGGTCTGGCGGCCCTCAATGTCGCGGTCGAACCAGTAGGTAAAGGTCATCTCCTCAGCGGGATGGGCATCGGCCTTGATGAAATAATAGTTGTATGGCGCACTCCAAACCTCTGTCGTGTCCATCACCTGGATGTGCAGGGCGTGCAGCCCCTCATCCAGCATGCTGACGTTCCACTCCATCTGCACGGTGCTGCCGGTGAACGTGGTGGTGACGGCTTGCTCGATGTCGCGGTCGAACCAGTGGCGGCACGAGTAGGTCACCGACTGCGCCCTCACCGTGAGGCCGAGCAGGATGGCACCAATAAGGATTAAAAAACGTTTCATGGCTTATCGGTCTTACTGGTTGAGGATTTCGATTTCAACATTCAGCTTGCCCTGGGTGTCCGACTGCTGGGGAACGTTGAGGGTTCTCAGCATTTGGTAGGAAGGACGGGCCGTGTAAGGCATCTGGCCGCCGTGAATGCCCACTTCAGTGCCGTCGGAGGTCGGGAAGCCGCCGGCAATTTCGGGAAGTAGATCGTAGGTTTCCTCAAAGTCGAAGGGAGTGTCGAAGCGATAGGTGGTGTAAACGCTTGCGTAGGGATCGACGCCACCTTCAGTGTTATAATAGACACAGTCTTCAGTGTAAGCTGTGCCAAACGGGTTGCCTGTCTCGTTGGCCATGATGCCTATACAGTTGTAAAACTGGCAAGTGTTGTTAGGAAGAGCTTGCCCTGACACTTTATATATGATAGAGTTATACGCAGTAACATTAATATAACCATTCGATATGCCACCCCAATGGCAGTTGTAAACCGTGGTGTTGTTGCCGCAAATATTAGAGGCTGCCCAAACAACACAATTGACAAAAACGGGGCAGTTCAAAGGAGCCCGACTATCAAGATTCTTGATAACACAGTTGACAAATTCAGGGTTGAGGATTTGCCTTCCATACTCATTGACAAAGATTCTCATGAAATTGCATCTTGTAAAAGTCGGGTCTGCCATCTGCCAAAACACCACAGTTCCATTGAAATAGATGCCTTCCAGATGAAGGGTATGGTCAATATAGTCAGTATTACCAATATTAAAATTTCCGCTAAGAATTGTGCAGGCCGTACCAGCCAGTGTGTCGGGCACAGCGCCTGCTCCGCGCACAGTGATACTCTTATCAATGGTGCAGCCCGTGAAGGTGCCGCTCGAAAGGGTGATGATGTCGCCCTCTTCAGCGGCAGTATAGGCGGACACGAAGGCGTTACCGCCGTAGTATGCGGTGAGGGTATCGCCGTGTTGCAGGGTAGCTAATTGGGTTTGGGCAAGTGCGTTCTTCGTTCCCGCCACGCTCAGCAGCAGGACGAACAAGGCGGCACTCATCGCCTTTCCGAATTGTAAAGCTTTTGCTTTCATAGGTTGAGAATTTTAATTAGAAATTGATTATTAATTGAGTTGCTAACCTTTTTATTAATTTCGTTGCCTACCTTTTTATTAGTTTCGTTCAAAGAACACTACCCCGCAAAAATACTCAACCGTCCTCACATAATAAAGGTGTAAAACCCAAAATCGACTGACATCGTGTAAAATGTCAGTCGATTTTACGAATTGTCAGTTTTTTCGGTGCAAATTGTCAGTCTTGGGTGTGGGAATTGTCAGTTGGGGGAGGCGTCACGTGTCACCTGCGGAGGCTGCACGTGTTACCCGGGGAGTCGGAAATTTTTTTGAGATTCCGCTAATTTACGGTAATAATTCGAAGAAACTTTCTAGTTAACAGGGGGCTGTTATTATTGTTAACGAGCCACCCAATTCTCAATTTTCACACCAGGCATCGGTTCAAAGTCTTTCAAATTATCAGTCACAACTGTGAGGCCATAGTGACGAGCTGTAGCACCAATAAGCAAGTCAAATTGCCCAATAGGATTCCCTTTGTGCTTAGTGGCAAATCGAATCTCACCATAGTCGTCAAAGACCTCAGAAATAGGGATTATTTGAATATTACGTCAAAGCCATTCAGCTTCGCGATAGTGCTTTTCGAAATTCTTGCTATTGTAAGCGCCATAAACCAATTCGGCTACAGTAACCTCTGAAGCACATAGTTGTTGACGAGGGAGGGCATCAACTCGGTCGGCTACGCCATTGCGGTTCTTGAAATACTCAATCCATGAGACTGTGTCAAGCAGATACTTTTCCATAGTTTTCAGTCATCAAGGTTAATTTCCCGTGGAATATCTGCTGCTCTTGCCTCTAAGATTGCAGTTTCCATCAAAGCTGCGTCTTCGGGGTCATCATTCCAACAGCCGCGCAAACTACGAAATTGACGCTCGGCTTCAGCTTCAGCTTCACGTTCCTGCTGGGCTTCAAAGTCGGCTAATGCCATCGGATTCATATACATCAAACGAATGAGCCTCGCGGCTTCAAGCATTCTTCTCATGGCCTCTGCGTTGCCACGTATTTTCCCGATTTCACGATCAAGTTCCAAATCCATTTGTACTGCTGTCATAATCAACTTCTTTTTAAACTAGCCGCAAAAATAAACATTTTTCCAAAATGACAGGGCGTTTTCGAAAAAATCAGATTATCGCTCTGCGGCCCACTCTTTGGGAGTTTGGCCGGTGGCGTCTTTGAAGACGCGGAAGAAAGTGCGCTCGTTGGCGAAGCCGGATTCCAAGCCTATGGCGGACATCTTCTTGTCGGAGGACTGGCTCAGCAACGTCTTGGCGTACTGCACGCGGTAGTCGTTCACCAGCTGGCTGAAGGTACTGCCCTGCGCATTGATGCAGGCCGACACCATATTACGATGAACACCAAGAGCATGGGCCACATCGGCGAGCTTCAACTCTGGATTCAGATAGAGACGCTCCGTCTCCATCATCTGGGTGATGCGGGCCAACAGACCTTCTAAAGTTGGATTGGGGCGGGAATCTGAGGCGGATGGCTCGGGCTGGTCAGTCTGTTCTGGTTGTTCTTGTTTTTCAGGTTGTTCCTCTTGTTCAGGCTGTTCCTGTTGCTCAGGTTGGTCTTGTTGTTCGAACTGTTCTGGTTGTTCCTGCTGTTCAGGCTGGTCTTGTTGTTCAACTTGTTCGGGCTGTTCAGGCTGTTCAATTTGTTCAGGTTGTACAATCTGTTCTGTTGAAACCGACTCTTGGTCAGGTTCGTCATTGCGAGCGAAGCGCGGCAAACTAGACGCATTTTCCCTAGATTGCTTCGTCGTTCCTCCTCGCAAATCGTCAGATTCGAAGTTAGTCAATGACGCAAAGCGGCGTACAGCTATCACAATCACGGCAAGCAGCAACAGGATACCGAGAATCCACCAAATAGTGGGGTTGGAATGAGAGTCCTCTACTGGCGCAGCCATCGCCGCATACACTTCAGAGGCATCCCGTCCGCTGACGGGCAGAAGCCACACAGCGGAAAAAGGAGTGAAATTGTCGTTGGTCAGGCCACCGGTGACGATAAGGTCGCCGTCGGGTGTCAGCACAGGCGTGATGAAGCCGAAGTCCTCCAAAGGCTCGGTATAATAAAAGATGAGTGGCGCAGGGCGCTTGTCGTAATCCACCGCCACCACGTAGGCACGCCCTGTGGTGTCCTGTCCAACCAAATAGGCGCGACGGGCAGCACGGTCCACAATGGCAGGACGTTCGTACTGAATAGGTCCCCACTCCGGCGTCCCCGACGGCACGGGACATACGGTAGGCAGTATGGAAAAGACCGTATCCTGAACGAGGAGGAAGGTCACTTCCCCATCGGGAGTACGCGCCGATACGATATAGGAATAGTCGCCAGCGGCTTTGTCGCCGATGAAAGCCTCTTCAGAATGGCTGTTCCCTTCATAGTACATCGGCATCCACTTGCCCAGCATGGGTTCACGGAAAGGCTCACCCTTCAGCCGGTCCACCGTGTCACAAGGCTGAAACCCGTCGCCCCTCCATATCGATCCGAACACGATGGCGTCATCAGGAGCCACCGGCAGCACATAGGGTGAGGCATGCCAACGGACGACATCCTTCACGTGGTAAAAGAATTTCTCCCCGTCAAACTTCTCGAAGGAATCGTTGCCCTGGTGGTTGCCTGCAATCAGCACCTCCCCGTTCCCCATCACCACGCCTTGCGCCAAGGCCCGTTTATGGTCGAGGCAGCCGAAGCCCTCGAAGGTATGCGTCTCGGGATAGTACATCTCCGCCTCGTAGCTCTGTCCGATGCCGAGGTTCTTCTCGTGTCCACCGGCGAGGAGCACCCTACTGCCCCCGTCAAGCACAACAGCCATACCGTCGTCGTGGGCATAGACCGTATGCATCAGGTGCCAGGCGCCGTCTTTGAAATACTCGGCGGTAGGGGTCAAGACAAAACCGGAGGTATGCCCGCCCACCACCGTCAGCTCGCCGTTGACGTAGAACACGTTATGCGAAGCACGCGGAAGGTTCATGTCGGGCAGTCGCACAGCTTCCATCTTCTTCTGCACCAAAGCACTATCCGCCACCGGCTGTCCCAACAGCAGGGAGGCCGACACCAGCAGGAATACTATGACGAGGTATCTTTTCATTAAGGGTTGCAAAAGTAGGGAAAAAAACGACACGAAATTTAACAAATCGTTTTTATATCCCTCAGGTCACGGACCTCGTAGGTGCGTTCCCCCTCCACAGGTTCGCCCTTGGGGTTGAACAGCAGGGTGTCCATGCCTACGGCACGGGCACCGTCGATGTCGACAGCCATCTCGTCGCCTATCATCAGGCTCTCCTCGGCTTGGGCTCCGGCTTTCTGCAAGGCATACAGGAAGATGTCGGGGTTGGGCTTCTTCACCCCAACCTCCTCTGAGACCGTCAGGGTCTCAAAATAAGGTGCCATCCCTGAGCCATTCAACTTGGTGTGCTGCACCTCCTGAAAACCGTTGGTGATGAGGTGGAGATGGTATTTCGGCTTCAGATAGTCGAGCAGTTCCATCGTACCCGGAACAAGACGGACAATGCGCGGCGACCAGTACACATAATCTTCGCTCAGATGGTCGGCTAAGTCAACATCGTGGATGCCGTAATGCTCCAAAGGTTTTAAAAATCGGGTGCGGTTCAACTCGTCCTTGGTGATGGCATTGGCGCGGTATTGCACCCATAGTTGCTCGTTCAAGGGATGATATACCTCGTGAAACTCATGCGCCGAAGGGACGCCGAGGGCTTTCAAATCATACTTCTCATAGATGCGTTCGAAAGCCACCTCAGCAGCGGCATCGAAGTCCCAAAGGGTTCGGTCAAGATCAAAGAAGAGGTGACGGTATTTTTTCTTTCCAATCCTCATCTGGCGTTGCCACTCAAACAAGGCCACAGCAGCGGCATGGCTCACATTGAGAGAGCGCGTAGGGCCAGGGACGGGGATGTAGACCACTTGGTCGCATTGGGCCAAAAGCGCGTCGCTCAGTCCATGACTCTCACTACCCACGATAAAGGCCACGTCTTCGGGCAGTTCGGTATCATAGATACAGGTGGCGTTGTCGGCAGTCTCGATGGCGACAATCTTTTTGTTGGCAGGGACAATCTTCCTCAAGTCGGTCTCCTCGCTGAAATACCAGCGGATATTGTCGCGGCTCGAAGCGGCGGCGCGGCGCACCTTGCCGAGCTTATGTTCCTCTTCCCTACCCAGGAAACATATCTCGGTGGCTCCGATATTGTCTGCCAGTCGAATCATCGCCCCGATATTGTCGGGTGTCAGCAGGTGGTCGGCCAATAGCACGGGACGGGGGATGTGCCGATACACATCCTCCGTCCTGATTTGCTCGAACAAGGTGTTTGACTTCAGATAGCTCATTTCACCATACACCCACGGGCGGGAATCTGATAGTAAATCTCGTTGTTATACATGTCCTCGCAGCGCACCGCAGGAATCATGTAGTTGCCCTCGTAGGTGGCGTTGGCCTTCAAGACGAAGGTCTTCTGGGTCTTGGGTGCCAGGTCGAAGTAGAAGTAAGCGCGATCATCGCGCAGGTCGATGTGCTTGGCGCCTTCATTCTGGGCTTCCTCGTCACCCATACGCTCGTTGACCAGTTCCCAGCCAGAAGGCAGGTAGTAAGACAAGGCCAGTTCGGTGACTTTCCATTCACTCGGGTTCTGCACGGTGACACGTACCACGACGTCGGTACCAACCTTCAGGTTGGCCGGATCCAGGGCGTTGCCGTTCTTGTCTGAATAACTCATGCTCATCTTGATGAAGTTGCCGCTTTCCGTCATATCGTATTCGGCTACGGAAGTCTTGGTGAAGAGGTTGGCCACCAGCTTCTGGTCGGTGTTGTTCTTGATTTCGAGCGTGTTGTTACCCACCTTCGGCGTGAACTTAATGCCTGCGGAGCTCATGTTGCTACTCAGGGTGTGTTCCTCACCGTTCACCTTGACGACAGCGGAGAGGTTGCCGTTGCTGACATTGTTCTTCTCGGCATACTTGCCTAAGACAAACAAGGAGAAGGCCGTCGTCTGGGTATCCATCCAGCGGTGGCTGTTCAGCATCTGGCAAATCTCATTGATGTTGTTTTGCACTGTCTGTGCGTCTAAGTCACAAAGCATCTGTGTGTAGGTCAGGAAGGCAAGGTCGCGAGTGGTGGAGCCGAAGGAGGTGTAGTAGTCCGACATGTGGCCGCTGGTCTCCGTCGGCAGCAGGCTCTGGGCAATAGTGGTCTTACCCGTCAAGGCGAATGCAGCGGCGGCAAGGGCTTTGCTCAGCGAATAATTCATCTCCATCTCCTTGAAACGGTTCATGGCACCCATCTCAGGCTGACCCGCCAAGGCCAGCACGAAGAGGCGGTAGGCTTGGATGGTCTCACCCTGCTTGAAGTCGGGGTTGTGCCTCCATTGCTTGGCGCGGCTGGCTTGGTAGCTCTTCAGGCCATCGATGAAGTACTGCGGCACGTTGAAGCCTTGCTTCTTGGCCTCGACGAGGAAATGCAGCGCATAAATCTCCGTCCATGGGTCGGTATAGCTGCCACCAATCCAGTTGGTCATGCTGTTGTCTGACTTCTGGTAGGCTTTCAGGTTGTTGATGGCCGCTTCGATGTGGTTACGCATCTGTGCCGTCGCCTCCTCGTCCTGTTGGACGAAGTAGTTGAGATACAACTGCGGGAAAGCCTTCGAGGTCAGCTGTTCAAGGCAACCGTGAGGATAGGTGGTCAAGTAATCGAGACGACTGTAGAGGTCAACGGGCAGCAGCGACGACAGCATCAAGCTGCCTTCCTGCGTGCCATTCATACCTGCCAGTTCGAAGGGGATGTTGATGGATTGTCCGCCTTCAATCTCCTCGGTGATGAGATTCCGGCGTTCGGCGTAAGGCATCCGGATGGGCATGGCCGTCGACGACTCGGCGCTATAGTCCGAACCCGACACTGTCACCTTCAGCAGGGCGTTGCCTGTGGTTTCAGGCACACGGGTATTCAAGGCAATCATGCCTTCTCCGTTCTGGTCGATGTTAACCGTAGTGGGCAATGTTCCGACGGCATCAAGGTTCTGGTTTTCGAAATGCACATTGAGGCTCTTTCCTTTCATCGTAGGCGACAGAACCTGCACCTTCATCGTCAGCTCGTCACCGGGAGCCACCACACGCGGAGCGGAGGCATAGAGGGTAATCGGGTCGATGACCTTCATCTGCTTTTCGGCAGCGCCGTAGGCCTTGCCGTTGCCTTTGGCCACCACCATGAAGCGCAAGGCACCTGAGCATTGAGGCACCTCAAAGCTGTGGCTGTTGGTTTCGCCTGCTTTCAGCTCGAAGGGGCCTAAAGTCACCGCGTAGGCTTTGAAACGGTTGTCCAAGGTGATTTCCTGGTTAAGGATGCCGTCGCCTCCGATGGCATACACTGAGCCCAGTTCGCCACTGAAGGCATCAACTATCGCGGCGTAGTTATCCCAAGTACGCACTTTCAGGGCTTGCTTGCTGTTGAAATAGGCGTAGGGGTTGGCCGTCTTGAAATTGGTCAGTCCAAGAATGCCTTCATCGACGACAGCCAAGGTATAGGTCATGCCTTGCTTGTTGGACTCACTGACTTTCACCTCGATGTTTTTCTTGGTGTTCGCTGTCTCAGGAACAACCAGGTTAGGTTGCAGCTGCAATTGCTTGTTCTCGACCTTGACGGAAGCCACGCCATAGAGACGGACGGGCAGACCGTTGGCGGCATCATGCGGCTGAATCAAGGCCACATAGACGTAGACATTCGGAATCATCTCCTCGGTAGTGGGAATTTCCACCCTGCCTTCTTCACCCAGATTCTCCAAGACTTGGGTCTGCAGCACTTTGTCGTTGGCCTCCACGGTGACAAGGGCTTTGGCCTTGTCGTTGGCGGGGAAGGTCACCACAATCTTCTCGCCTATCTGGTAGCTGTCGGCAGTGGCACGCAGCGAGAGCTGTGCCGGAGCACCCGATGCACCGTTGGCGTGTCCGTAGGATTCGCCCCAGTCGAAACTGATAATCTTGGCAAAGCGGTTCCCGCCTTCCTCATCGCTGACCACAAGGAGGTAACTGCCCCATTCCTTATCAGGGATATTGAGTGTGAAGGCAGCGTTGCCGTTGCAAGTCAGCGTACCGTCTTTCGCAGGACGCTTGTAAGTACCCGAGGCATACTGCTGCAGGCTGTATTCGTCCTCGCTGGACCACCACCAATAAGAATCGAGCTTGTAGAGTGCATAGTCGAGCGCAACGGCTGAGCGGTTGGGCTGGCCATCCTCGTTGACCACAGCAACATTGAACACCCAATCCCTACCGGTATCATAATAGCTGCCGTATTTGGACAAAGTCTCAGGGAGTTGCACACCCACGTAACGCGAGTAAGGCGAAAGCACCGACTTGAAGGAGGCAATGCTGAAGTCGCCGCCCTGCTCAAAGACCTTCGTGGTGAAGACGGCATTCATCATCTGCGGTGAGGACAGATTGGAAAGCGGGTCAAATCCCACGTTGGCCAGACCTTCGCTATTGAGCGAACCGCTGTAGAGTGCAATTTCTTCGGCATAGAACGATTCAGCCTCATTTACGAAGGAATAGCTTTCATAACCCTTGAAAGCGGTTTGTCCTTGGCGTACTTTCACGTCGATTTCAGTTTTCAGTCCGTTAGCTTTCATGCCATTGAGCCACTTGGAACTCAGAGCGACCTTTTCAGGATGGCTGAGGCTGATGACCTCAGGCAAGTCGAAGGTGATTTCCAGGCGGTTGGGCTTCACCGTCTCCACACGCAGAGATTTCTGTATGGTATTGGTGCCAATCTTGAAACGGGCAGTCCACAACCCGGTCTCATCGCTGACGTGGGTCGGGACTGTGAAGCAATAGATGCCGTTCACGGGTTTGGCATTCACCTGTTTGGCATAGAGCCGCTCGGTGGCATCGGTGATTTCAAGAACAACAGGATAGTTTTCAGGCAACCTATCGTCGAAGTCATTCAGCATCAGGTTCAGCTGGATTTCATCCCCGGGACGCCACACGCCACGGTTGCTGTAGGCGAAGCCTGAGACGCCCTTTTCCACCGGTTCGCCTTCCACGTTGAAACGGCTATACGACAAGGCGTTGCCGTTGGTCAGCTTGATAACCGACTTGCTGCCTTTGTTATCTTGCGCCACCACGAAAGCGGGGCGGTTTTCACATAGCAGCTGCACATGGCCTTGCGCATCGGTCCTGCCCTTAGCCAATTCCTGACGCTGGAAGTTGTAGGCCACCACTTGGGCACCCACTGAGGGGTTGGCATCGGAGATTTGGAAAACATACACATCGGTGACATCGTTGCGGCCCATCTTGGCAGTTACCGCCAGGTCGCTGATGACGATGTTCTTCTTTTGCTCCACATAGTTGTAGAAATAATACCCATTGGGGTCGCCCCACTCGCCTTCATATCGGTATTCCTTATAGTCATAGCTCTGCCCATCCCAATAGTCGGCTTCTTTCTTCTCGTTGGTATAGACATCGTTCTTCATCTCATCGGAAGCAAAGGTGTAGTCGGCAGGGCCGAAATCGAGGCTGAGCTGGTACATTGAACCAGGCTCCACCTTGATATAGTCAGACAATTTGATGGGGAAAGTCTTCCATTGGGTCGGGTACGGGTTGTCAAGTTGGAGACGCACTTTTTTCTCCAAGCGGCCCACCTTACGCACACCGTAGGTCTCATTCAGTTCATTATCCTGCAAGAAGGAGAGAATGTTGTCGTCGAAGATACGAATGATTCTCAAAGTCACGGAGTTCAGGCAAGTGGCATCAAAGAATACGGTAGTTTCATCTACGTTGGGAATAATGATTCCTTCATCGGTCCAACGCACCTTGGGTTCATAGTCAGTCAAGGCAAACTGGAAGGTCGTCTCCTCTTGCAGCACCTGATCCGCCTCGCTGCGGATGCCCGCTTCGACGGTCATCTCCATCTCTTCCATCTGATAATAATACAGGCTCGACTTATCGAAATAGAAAAGCACCTTGTTATCTTTGATGTCGGTCTTATAACCCACCTTATTATCAAAGGAGATGAGTCCATTGAGATTCTGCCCTTGTTTGAGGGCTTGGGAGAAATACAACGTTCCCTGTCCTGCGGTTTGGTCCACGTCAAACTTCACCGGCATGAAATCACCTTGGGCATAGACGGGCAGCACAAGGTCCATTTCCTTGTCGGTTTCCACAGCTGAACCGTTCAAGGTTACCTTCAATTCCGATGCAACGTCTTTTCTTTCAATGCCTTTGATTTCAATGTCACAGAGGTTGTTGCCTAAGAAACTGGCATTGACGGCATAGCTTTTTCTCACCTCTTTATTGAGCATCTCAGCCACATCGCCATCCACAGGATTGACGAAGGCGAGGCGCAGGATGTAGTCCATCTTGCCGCTTTCGATGCAGACAGGATAGGTGCCAACCACACTGAAATTCTGGCGGCGCACAGCGAAACCGAATTGCAGCGGCTCGGTATCGTCCACATCAAGGAAATCGCTGATACGGAAGTCACAGGTGTAGTTTTGGTTCGGGTCAATGTCGTCGTATTGGAACCCGACGGTGTTTTCATCCATCCAAACGGCTTTACCCTTTAACGCTGGCTTGAACGCGAAAGCCTTAGCAGGGATGGTTTCGCCATATTTCACTTTCATAGTCTCGGGACTCTTGAAGCGCACCACGATAGGTTCGCCTTTCATGATGGCACCCGAGGTGAAACCATCAATCAACGGCAGCAAGGCTTCGTTCAAGGGCCGCAACTGCTCTACAATCACGGTGGACGGAGTCTTTAGGTTTGCTTTTTTGCCACAAGTGGTCAGAAAGCCAAGCATCAGCGCAATTGCCATCACGCTGAGGCATACTCTTTTGAGATTCTGTTTTGCATTCATAGCGATTAGATTTTATTGTTTGTTCTCTATGTTTTCTTCTCTGTTATCCACCGATTTCATCGAGTTCGAGCCAACGCAACTCTTTTTCATCCAACAAGTCTTTGATTTCCTGCAAACGGTTGCCCAACTTCTGTAACGATTGGTATTCGGTTTCTGTATTTAAAGCACTCTCAACAGCTTGTTTTTCGTCTTCAAGTGCAGCTATTTCTTTGACGAGTTGTTCATATTCACGCTGTTCCTTGAATGAGCGTTTCACTTTCTCGCGTTGTTTCACAGGCTTGATGCCCTGCGGCTTTTGTTCCGCTTTCTCCTTTCTCTCTTCTTTCTGTTTGGCATCCAGCCATTCTTTATATTGGCTATAGTTGCCCATAAAGCCCTTGATGTTGCCGTCGCCCTGGAACACGAACAGCTGGTCGACGACCTGATCCATAAAGAATCGGTCGTGCGACACCACCAGCAGACAGCCCTTGTAGCCTTGCAGGAAGTCCTCCAGCTTCTGCAAGGTCAACAGGTCCAAGTCGTTGGTAGGCTCATCCAAGATAAGGAAATTCGGGTTTTGTACCAAGATGGTCAGCAGGTACAGGCGTCGCTTTTCGCCACCGCTCAGCAAGGAAACGGGCTGGCGGTGCATCTTGTGGGGAAACATGAAATGCGCCAGCAGTTGGTCAGCGGTATAGACCTTGTCCTTGCCGTAGTTGACCACCTCGGCAATGTCACGCAAGGTGTCGATGATGGTTTTGTCCTCTTCCAAATGGATGCCTTCCTGACGGTAATACCCGTAAGTCACCGTCTCGCCGGTTTTGATACGTCCATGATCGGGCAAAACACTACCGGTAATCAAATTCAGGAAGGTGGACTTCCCCACTCCATTCTTACCAATCAACCCGATACGCTCGCCGCGCTTGAAGACGTAATCGAAATCACGCAACACGTTAAGCTCACCGTAGGATTTCGACACGTTGCTCATTTCCAATATCTTCCCGCCCAAACGTTGCATATTCAGGCCAAACTCAAGTTTGTTGTCTTCCTCATGGTACTTGGCCCGTTCCTTCAAGTCATAGAACGCATCGATTCGGCTCTTTGACTTTCCCGTTCGGGCCTGTGGCGTGCTTCGCATCCATTCCAGCTCATATTTCAACAGCTGGCTGTTGCGCTCGGCAGTGGCGCGTTTGACCTCTTCCCGCTCCCGGCTTTTCTGCACATAGTAATCAAAATTACCGTTGTGGGTGTACATCACGCCTTGGTAAAGCTCAAAAATCTTGTTACAGACTCTATCAAGGAAATATCGGTCATGGGTCACCATCAGCAGGGTCATGTTCGACTGGGTAAGGAACTTCTCCAGCCATTCCACCATCTCCACGTCAAGGTGGTTGGTGGGCTCGTCGAGGATGAGAAAATCCGGCTCATGCAACAGCACCAAGGCCAAAGCCAAACGTTTCACCTGACCGCCTGAGAGCTCGTCAACCGACCGGCTCAAGTCGTTGAGGGCGAAGCGGGTTAGGTATTGCTTCGCTTTCAGATGCTGTTCCTCGTTCAAATCCTCAAGCAAGTCGGCAATCAGGGTGCCCGGCGGATATACTGGCAGTTGTTCCAGATAGCCCACCTTGATGTCGTTGGCGTAGGTCACCACCCCAGAATCGGGGGATTCCTTCCCCACCAGTATCTTCAGCATGGTAGACTTGCCCGAGCCATTGGTGGCAATCAAGGCGGTCTTGTCGCCTTTCTCAACACCAAAGGTGACATCGGCAAACAAAGTCTTGATGCCATAGCTTTTTGATATGGATTTGACCGAGAGATAATTCATTACACGAACCTCTTGACGTATTCGATGGGATATTGCGACTTCTCAGAGACTTGTTCCACCGTCATGCCTGATTTCAACATTCTCTTGATGACGACATCCATCGCCTCTCCCACTTCGATAATATGGAAATCGGGGTCATAGAGACGAATCACACGCTGTCCCCAAGGCATCTCTTCCTCGTGATTGCCGTGGACATACTGGAGTTCAGGAAACTCTTTCAGATACTTGAGGAACCCGTCGAAATCGTCTTCCTCGAAATACAATTCAGCGGCATTGTTCTTGAGATGCACGTCATCGGTATGAATCATGGATTGCCAGCGCTTCATCTCCTGAAGCGAAAAACCGCCCTCAAACGTGACGTTCTCTCCAAAGTTCATCGCCACCCTGTCGCCTATGACTTCCTCATAGAACTTGATGGATTGATCCATATTGGTAACCGCAAGCAGCGGACATTTGAATTTTAGCATAGTGATTATTTTTTATGGTGCAAAACTTAGTTCATTATCAATATTTCGCTTTAAATGTCAAACCAACATAAAACCTGTCGACAGGCTTTTTCACCTGCAAATCGTTATCCATACGGACAAAGGCCTCCAACGCGTACCGACGCGCCAAACGATAGTCTACGGTGAATACAGTACGAAGGTTGTCGAGATAGCTTCCCTTAGGGTCATTGGTGAGCCAAAACAGCTCAGCTGAGAGAGAGTACTTGAAACGACTATTGGGGTATTGATAGGTCACTTTCAGACGGTTGCGCCAATAAAGCTTAGGGTTGACGCGATGCTCTCCCGTGCTCTCGTCCATAAAGGTACCTATCAGTTTGCTGCGTCCCTGGAACTTGAAGTTTCGGAACTCCTCAGTATAAGTCACCTGCAATCCCAACCGGCTCCGGTTCTCATAGTACCCAGCGTCGTTGTAGCGGCGGATATAGTCGGCGGTAAGGCCAATGTTCATGCGGTTGTGCAAGCAGCTGTAGTCAACACCCACAGCGTTGAGCCAACGGTCAAACTGGGTGAAGTTGTTATTGAAACGCAACTCCTCCTCCACCGACAAGGCGAACGGACCGCCCAAGCCCACCGAAAGCTCTCCCGAGACGATGCCGCCGAAGTCGGTGGTGCGCTCGCTTTGGGAGAAAGCCGTCAACGTAGCCGTCAACAACGCTATGAGCAATAACCTTTTCACTATTCTTCGAAGTTCTTCAGTTTGGTGATAGTGTCAATGGTGTTCACCTCATCGCTGATAGGCTTGTAGTACACCTTCACGAAAGCCACATCACGCAGATAATCGATATGCCCCACTTCCACTTTCGAAATCTCAAGTCCTGTACGCTCAACGAGGTCGGCTTTCAGGTCTTCTTCCTTCCCGTGCTTGGTGTTTTCGATGCGGTCGTAGAGGATAATCTTGGTAGCAGTATGTTTCAGCATCTTGGTGCCGTCGAGTACCCAAACAGCCAATATGGTCAACAGATTGACCATAAACAGCTCTGCATAGCTGGTAGACAACGCCATTCCGTTCACGATACTCAAGCCCATCACCACGAAGAGGTAGGTCATTTCCCGTATCTTGATGGTCTCCGTTCGGTATCGTATCATGCCGAAGATGGCAAACAGTCCCAAGGCGTAGGCAATGTTCATCTTCATGTTCTCCATCAGCGAAATGATGAGGAAGATGACCACAGCAAACATGATGAAGGTGAAGTAATAATCCTTGCGGTTGGCTTTCTTGTAATAGAAACAATGGATGATAATCCAGCAAACAAGGAAGTTAAAGACGAAACGCAGGAGCATAGTCCAAAGGCTTTGGGCATCGAAAAGGGGAACGCCCAGAAAATCCGTTCCCGTCACCCCGCCGCCAAACTCACGGGCGATGTCAGGGTCAAAGTCCTGCATGTTGATTTGTAGTAGGTTCATATTATTCTTGTTTTAGTTTTTCAATTCTACGTAGTTTCTTCTTAAACCGGTTTTGCTTTACGTCGGGACGGGTCATACAAGTACCGATACAGTACTTGCTGACCTTAAAGGGACGTATTCTCATGTCGAAAAGCACGTCTTTCAAAAGCGATTTCGCACGCCCGTCCTGTTTCAGTTCCATCACTACAAGCGGAGCCATCGATGCGGTTTTCCCGTTGCGTAGGTTCTCAAACCGCAGGTTGCAGTCGATGGTAAGCCGCTCCGTCTTTTCGTAGTTCACTAAGGTGAAACGGTCAAAGATGGTGATAAGATGGGGGCTCAAGGAACTAATCTCGTAAGGCTGCTTCTCTGCCAGAAAGGCCGCTGCCTCGGGATTGTCGAGGATGTTAGGGATGGGGTCCACGACGATACGCTTCTTCTTCGTGCGCCCCTTGTTGTTCTTGTGTTTCACCTCACAGAAGGTTAGATGTGAATCGACGTAGGTCCGCACCCTCACCTTGTCGCGTACCAAATGCCGGTTGTGGTGGATGACGTACATCGTCAGTTCTGGGGTGTCGTAATACACCGTGTTGTAGGGTGACAGGCGGTTGCCCTCCACCTCTTGGGCATAATAGGCATCGCAGATACGCACAAGGATATCCCTAAGCTGACTCTCCGTCACCAAATACTTGGTGTCAATGCGGTTCATCAGCTTCACGCCACTCATCTCATCGAGCGTGATGGGCTTCATGCCTTGCACTATGCCGAGAATCTCCTCCACTTAATCCTCCTTGGCCACGTATTCAAAAGTCTTTACCGATTCGAGCTTGCCATTCGGATAATAGTTAAGCTGGCGTTTCTTCGAGCCGTCTTCGTTGTACTCGAACTTGCGGATACGCACCACCTTGTCTCTATCGTTGTACTCAATCTCGCGCACCACTTTGGCGGTGATGTCGCTGTTCTCAGGATACTCACTCACTATGCGCCACTTCTGTCCATAAGTAGCATATTCGATTTCCTCCACTTTGCGTCCAAGGGCGTCATAGGTAGTCTTGCGGTCCAGAAAGGCACGTTTGTCGCCAGCAGGGGTGTTCCATTCCTTCAGCACCATGCCTTTGCGGTTTTCACGCTTTGCGATAGTAGCGTCAGAGACTGCCTGAGCAAAGCCGCCCACACAAACGACAAATAATGCCAATGTAATTACAAGCTTCTTCATTATTGTATTGCTATTTAAACGTTGATTATCACTTCGAACTGTTCTTCCATTTCAATAACCTGACCCGCTTCGTCCACCAAGATGCTTTGGTAGACAAAGTCGGGAATTTCAGTATTGATATCATCAGAGACGGTGAACACCTCATAGTTGCCGGGTTGAAGTTTTTGGAAGGCGAACCATCCGTCAGGTCCCACACGGGTATCGTTGAAGGGCAAGTCCTCGCCCACTCTGCGGATGTAGACGCGGTGCTCACAAGCCCAGCCCTCGCCCCGATAGCTGCCATTATGATAATAGGTGGCATGTACTTGTCCCTTCACTATCGAGGTACCATAGGCTTTACCATCATGGATATAAAGCGTAGGTACTTCAGCCACTGCGCCCTTGGCCAGCTCCACCGTCTCACTCACCGTTATTTTCTCGCCAGAAGGCAAGACGGAATAAGCGAACACCGTGTAATGACCTGGCAGGAGATACTCAAAACGGTACATCCCGTCAGAACCTGTCTCTACGTCATCACCATAGAAAGCTTCATCGCCATAGACGATAAATACATCCGTCTTAGCTGCCACCATCGTGTCGGGGGTAAGTGTGAAGTCGTCATCGGGATGGTGTACCAGTTGCACAAAACCTTGCACCGTGCCCCTGCCTCCCTCGCCCGGGCCTTTGTTGCAAGAAGGCATAACACAAGCCAATGCGAAGAGCATCAATAGAAATTCGGTCAATCTTTTCATTTCATTGCGTTTTTATGGGACAAAAGTATAAAATCCAAATGTAAACACGTCGGTTTTCTTCCAATTATTATACCAAAGCCAGTTCTTCCTGTTCTTTTCCAAAGTCGCTGATGTTGGTACACAATTTCTTCAAAACGCTGACGAAAGTCAACACATCCGCTTCGGGAACCCCTTCAAGCACCTTGTTCATCGTCTCAATGGCCAATTGTTTTGTGGTGTCTTTCATGGCCATTCCTTCTTCTGTGACCACAATGTTGTTCACACGACGGTCTTCCTTCGACACCGAGCGGGTGACGAGTCCTTTCTTTTCCAAGTTGTCTATGAACTGTGTCACCGAGTTCTTGTCTTTCTGGATGATGAACGAAATCGCCTGCTGAGTAAGCGTACCTTCATTCCACAACGTATCCATCACCAGGTATTGCTCCGCTGTCAGGTTGACATTGTTCTTCTTGAATACTTCGGACAAGTACTTTTTAAGCCTGCAATTCAAGATATTGACGTAAACGCCCGCTTGTTTGACCAGTATCATATTATCACAACTTAGGGATTATCTCTATTTTTGAATGTGCAATAATACGAATTTTTCCCCATAGAGAACAAAAAAAAATAACCGTTTTGAAAGAATGTTTATTTTTGCGGTTTAAAACAAACTCTTTATGGTTACTTTTTTCATTGCAATTGCCTTATTGGTCATCGGTTACTTTATTTACGGAAAGCTCGTAGAGCGTGTGTTTGGCGCTGACCCGCAGCGTCCTACTCCTGCCAACACTATGGCTGATGGCGTTGACTATGTGCCCATGAAACCTTGGCGTATCTATCTCATCCAGTTCCTCAACATCGCTGGTGTAGGACCTATCATCGGTGCCATCATGGGTGCCCAGTTCGGTACCGCCTCTTTCCTCTGGATTGTGTTTGGCAGCATCTTTGCCGGTGCGGTACACGACTATCTTTCCGGCATGATCTCTCTTCGCGACAGAGGAGCCAGCCTGCCTGAGATTCACGGCTCCTATCTGGGTAACGGAGCCAAGCAGGTGATGCGTGGCTTCACCGTATTATTAATGATTTTGGTGGGTGTGGTCTTCATCAACACCCCTGCCACTTTGTTGATAAACAACTTCACGCCTGCGTGGAACAAATACATCTGGGTAGTCATCATTCTGGCCTATTACTTGATTGCCACGTTACTGCCCATCGACAAACTTATTGGCAAAATTTATCCCATATTCGGCATACTCTTGCTTGGTATGGCTGTCGCCATCTTTGTGGCTTTCTTGCTCTACAAGCCTGAAATCCCTGAGTTGTGGAGCGGAATGCAAAACCGCCACCCCGATGCACCCAACAACCCCATCTTCCCCATGATGTTCATCAGCATCGCTTGCGGTGCCATCAGCGGTTTTCACGCCACCCAATCGCCCTTGATGGCACGTTGCATGACGAACGAGAAACAAGGTCGCCCCATCTTCTACGGAGCCATGATTACCGAAGGCATCGTCGCCCTCATTTGGGCTGCGGCAGCGGCTTTTTTCTTTGGTCCCAACAGTGTGGTCGATGTCAGCGGCAAAAGCGGTGCCGCCATCGTCGGCATCATCGCCAAGACCTGGTTCACCCCTGTTATCGCAGTAATTACCATCCTGGGAGTCATTTCGGCTGCCGTCACTACGGGTGACACGGCTTTGCGTTCGGCACGACTCATCATTGCGGACTTCATGCACTATGACCAGAAGCCCATCAAGAACCGCCTCTTTATCGCAGTTCCTATGTTTGTGGTTACTGCTATCATCCTCGTCTACAGCCTCGCCGACGACAAGGGTTTCCAGCTGATTTGGCGTTACTTTTCCTGGGCTAACCAAGTGCTGGCAACGGTGACATTGTGGGCCATCTCAGTGTATCTTTGCAAAAACAAGGAAGGCTTGTGGTATCTCATCACCCTGATTCCAGCCCTGTTCATGACGATGGTGACGGGCTGTTTCCTCTTTGTCGCCAAAGCTGCCGATGGCGGTTTGGGCTCCATCCTGCCCCGCCCCGTGGGCTATGGCATAGGTATCGTCCTCACCGTGATGGCCTTGGTACTGTTTATTAGGGCGAAAAAGAAGATGAAGAAATCAATGTAACCTGGTCCGCTTGATGAGGTAACTCGTCAGGATTTGGTTGTAATCCTTGTTGATGTCGGCTTCCACATAGTCGATTTGGTATTGGTAGCAATGGCGTAGCAAAGCCTGCTTGCGTTCTTCCATGATTTTCCTGTAGGTCTCCTGAACCTCAACGGGGTTCAGTTTCAAGGTGTCGCCCGTCTCCAAATCGACGAAACGGTACGGGCGGTTCTCAAAGTCGAGGTTCAATTCCAAGGCACTGTCGTACACATGAAACAAAATGACCTCATGCTTATTATATTTAAGGTGTTCCAATGCCTCAAACATCGGCTGGTAGTCGTCAAGGCCGTCCAGCATATCGGTGAAAATCACCACTAAGCTGCGACGATGCGTCATCTCGGCAATCTGGTGCAGACATTGGGGTGTTGAGGTGGTTTTGCGGTTGTTCTTGTCGTAGCCATCCATCAGTTTCTCCAGTTCGCTATAGATGAGTTTCTGGTGAACTTGTGACGACTTGGCTGGCTCGTGGAACGAAATCTTGTCGTCAAACAAGTCCAAGCCCACAGCATCACGCTGGCGGCGCATCAGTTCCATCAGCGAGGCAGCAGCATAGATGGAAAAAAAGAGTTTGTTGGGATGATCGAAGTCGACCTTCTGCCGCACAGGGAAACACATGCTGGAGCTTTGGTCGATGACGAGCTGGCAGCGCAGGTTAGTCTCCTCCTCGTAGCGTTTCACGAAGAGCTTCTCCGTGCGACCATATAGTTTCCAGTCGATATGACGAATGGGTTCGCCCGTATTATAGAGGCGATGTTCGGCAAACTCAACAGAAAAACCGTGGAAGGGACTCTTGTGTAAACCAGTGATGAATCCCTCCACGATTTGACGTGCCAAGAACTCTAAGCTGCCGAATTGCGTCAGCCGGTTCCTATCAATTGAAAAGTCCAATTAGAGCAGCTTTTCAAGTTTTTCCACAAAGACCTTCTTGGGGGCGGCACCGACGTTCTTGTCGACGGGTTGTCCGCCTTTGAAGAACAGCACGGTGGGGATGTTCATGATGCCGAACTTGCCTGCGGTCTCGGGGCATTCCTCGACGTCGCATTTCACGGCAACCATTTTGCCGGCATATTCTTCTGAGATTTCCTCAATGATGGGTTCCACTTTCTTGCAAGGACCGCACCAAGTAGCACCAAAGTCCACAATTACAGGGAGTTCCGATTTCAGGACGACTTCTTCAAAACGGTCGTCAGTCATTTGAATTACTGCCATAGTTTTAATTCGTTTAGTTTATTATTAATGCATCAATATCTTTCAAAATGCGTGTGCAAAAATAGGAAAAATCTCTAACCATTGACCAATTTTTCAATAGTTTCAATCATTTCACGAGCAGGTTCTATTCTATCCTCCAATTCCTCAGGATCAGCGTTAAAGGCACAATTATAATCACTTTCCTCACGCATGGTTTGAAGCTGATTGTACAATCTGCCATATTCCTCAGACAAAATACCAGTTTTAATGTAATGAAGACCAAAAACAGCATGTGAACCATGATGGGTATAGACTTGATGGCCGTCATGAATTAGCAAGGCGGAAACAGCATGAAATACAGCATAATATAAACGATTGCAGACTCCATTCCATAACCCTGCTTCCTTCAATGTCTCAACTTCAGTAAAGGTCCGTTTAGCTCGTTCCAATTCAAGCTGAACTATTGTCCTGCGTTCTTCTTCACTCAAGCTCATACCAATATGATTTTATCCTGTTCAACATTTTTGTAAAACGGCAGAAAAGACCAGTTGACCCACTGGCTTTTAGAATAGATGTGTGGACTGATTTCAGCACCCAAATCCCAACCCAACTCACGGAAACTATAGGTCAAATCATAGTCTTTTGAAGTGATTTTCGATTTGTCAAGCAAAATGAGCAAGTCCCAATCACTATTGTCATGAAAATCGCCACGGGCATGAGAGCCATACAGCCAAAGCGAACTGCCATGAGGCAATATAGCAATTGCTAACTGCTTGATTCTCTCTAATATCTGACCTTTCTCCATAAAGCAACAATTTTTCTGCTTTGCAAAAATACATATTTTCTTCATTACCGCAAGTCAAATTCCACAAAAGGCATTTTTTCCAACAGTGGAAGTACCTCCTGGGCGTTGACCCCTCCTGTTATAGGAGTCATGTTGCACGACCTCTTGACGATGGGGTCAAAGAGATGGAGTTTGTAGTTCTGTTTGCCCGGATTGTCTTTCAGGGTCTTGATGAATTCTTCCATATTAGGCTGTGTCATTTCCGACACATTCAGCTTGATAAACACCGTCTTGCCAGTGGTTTCAAGCAACGAGTCGAGCAAACGCACCTCGTTGAAGCGCACCTCCAGCGTTTGAGGCATCTCATTCGGGTCTTGCCCGGAACGCGGGAAAGGCTTGTCCAAAGTGCCGTAAAGCATGACGAAGGAATTCAGGGTCAACAGGTTCTTGCAGTTGGCATAGTTCTCCTTAAACAAGGCAAACTGGAAAGCACCGCTTTGGTCTTCGATGGTGAAACGTCCGTAGGGATTTCCGTTCTTCGCAGTAAACTCTTCCGCCCGTGTGATTTGTCCACCGAGGCGTACAGGCTGCTTGAGGAACTTCTCCGGATTGTTTTGTGCAGCCTTCAGCTGTTCCACGTTGCAGTTGGAGAAAAACTTCAAGGGCAGGTGGTAGACCTCCATGGGATGCGATGAAATATAGAAGCCCAGAGCCTCCTTCTCCATCTCCAGCTCCTTCATCTTCGACCAAGGCTCGCATTCGGGCAGAGGCATGGAGAAGGCTTCCTCTGCTTCGTCGCTGCCGAAGCCAAAGAGATCCATCTGAGCTGAGTTCCTACGTTCATTGTACGAAGCCACCATTCGCATGGCTTTCTCGGCAAAGGTCGAAATCTCGTTGGGAGCCATATAAACCAGCATGGCACGATGGAAACCCTTGAAGCCATCGAAGCAACCCGCCATACCCATGCTTTCCAACGCTCTCGTGTTGAGTCCCTTGTCGGCTACACGCATCACGAAGTCACCAAAGTCCTTGAACTTTCCGTGAGCCTCGCGTTCAGCCACGATGCCAGCCACAGCCGCCTCGCCCACGTTCTTGATGCCGCCCATGCCGTAGCGAATCTCGCCTTTGTCGTTGACAGAAAACTCGTATTCCGATTCATTGACGTCAGGACCCAGCACAGCAATCTTCATGCGCTTGCATTCCTCCGTCATGAAATTCACTTGCTTGATGTCGCCCAGCTCGTTGTTGAGCACAGCCGCCATGAACTCGGCAGGATAATGTGCCTTGAGGTAGGCCGTCTGGTACGACACCCAGCTGTAGCAGGCCGCATGCGACTTGTTGAAGGCATACGAGGCGAATTTCTTCCACTCTTCCCAAATCTTCTCCAAGCGTTTCTTCACCTCTTCCTCGGGCAGGCCCTCGGTCTGGGTGAGTTTGGCCACACCTTGTTTCATGAACTTGCCGTACAGCTCTTCCATCTTTGCCAGCTGCTTCTTACCCATCGCCTTACGCAAGGTGTCCGACTCGCCTCGGGTGAAGTCGGCCAACTCGCGCGAGAGCAACATCACCTGCTCCTGATAGACGCAGATGCCGTAGGTGTCCTTCAGGTACTTCTCCATGCAATTGAAGTCATACTTGATTTCCTGCCTACCCTGCTTGCGGGCGATGAAATCAGGGATGTTGTCCATCGGGCCGGGACGGTAGAGGGCGTTCATGGCGATGATGTCGCCGATGACGGAAGGCTGCAGCTCGCGCAGGTATTTCTGCATCCCGGGCGATTCAAACTGGAAGGTGCCGATGGTGTTGCCCGAGCAATACAGGTCGTAGGTCAGCTTGTCGTCAATCGGGATATGGTCGATGTCAATGTCGATGCCCTGTGTCTTTTTAATGTTTTTCAGGGCATCCTTGATTAGGGTCAAGGTCTTCAGGCCGAGGAAGTCCATCTTGATGAGGCCCACCGTCTCAATGACGTGTCCGTCGTATTGCGTCACCACGACATCTTCCTTGGTATCTTTGTCCTTGACGGTACACACAGGGGCAACGTTGGTTAGGTCATCGGCACCGATAATCACGCCGCAGGCATGTATGCCAATCTGGCGGTTAGTGTCCTCCAACTCCTCGGCATAGGTCAGCATCGACGAGATGTTCTGGTCGTCGCCTTCCAGCATCTCCTTCAGCTCAGGCACGTATTTGTAGCAGTTCTTCAGGTTGACCTTGGGCATCTTCTTGGGCAGCTCGCCTTCCACGGCTTTCACCGCTGCCTCGTCGAAGCCCCTGTCAGGGATGTAGCTTTTGATTTTGGCCACCTCGGGCAGCGGTACCTTCTGCACCCGCCCCACGTCCTGAATGGCCGACTTGGCCGCCATCGTGCCGTAGGTGATGATATGGGCCACCTTCTCTTTGCCGTATTTCTTCGTCACCCAGTCCAGCACGCGCTCGCGTCCGTCGTCGTCGAAGTCGACATCGATATCAGGCAGAGAGATACGGTCGGGATTGAGGAAACGCTCAAACAGCAGGTCGTATTTCAAAGGGTCGAGGTCGGTAATCTTCAGGCAATAGGCCACCACCGAGCCAGCCGCCGAACCACGTCCCGGTCCTACCGAGACGCCCAGCTCCTCGCGGGCTGCACGGATATAGTCGCTTACGATGAGGAAGTAGCCAGGGAATCCCATGGTCTTCATCACGTGCAACTCGAACTTAATGCGCTCAATTTGCTCTTCAGTAAGGTTGTCGCCATAGCGTTCCTTGGCACCTTCCCAAGTCAGCTTGGCTAAGTAGTCGGCTTCCAGCTTGATGCGGTACAGGCGGTTGTAGCCCCCCAGTTTCTTCACTTTCTTCTCGGCCTCTTCCCGGCTCATCACTTCGTTGCCGTGTTCATCGCGGGTAAACTCGTTGAGAAGGTCTTCCTCGGTGAATTTCTGACGGTATTCCTCCTCGGTGCCGAAGTCCTCGGGGATGGGAAATACCGGCATGATGGGGTCTGAGTCGATGCTGTAGGTCTCCACTTTATCGACAATCTCCTGTGTGTTTTCGAGGGTGAAAGGCACGTCGGAAAAGATGCGTCCCATCTCGGCAGGAGTCTTCAGCCATTCTTGCTTGGTATAATGCATTCGGGTAGGGTCGTCGAGGTCCTTGCCTGTGCTGAGACAAATCAGCCTATCGTGTGCTTCGCCGTGCTCCTCTTCCACAAAGTGTACATCGTTGGTGGCTATCACCTTCACGTGATGTTTCTCAGCCAGCTGCAGTATGATTTTGTTCACCTCCTTCTGGCGTTCATACACCTCCGTGTCGCCACCGGGCTTGTCGGTTTTGTGCCGTTGTATCTCCAAATAGTAATCCTCGCCGAAGAGGTTCTTGAACCACTCAATGGAAGCCTCAGCTCCGGCCAAGTCACCATTCATAATCTTTTGCGGCACCTCGCCTGCCAGGCAGGCCGAGCTGCATATCACACCCTCATGGTACTTTTCCAACAGGCTGTGGTCGATACGGGGATTGTAGTAGAAGCCCTCGGTGTAAGCAATGGAGCTCAGTTTGCACAGGCTGTGGTAGCCCGCCTTGTTCTTGGCTAATAATATAAGGTGCCATCCCCTATCCTGCCGTCCGTCACGTTTTGCGATGTCAACAGGGGCACAATAAGTCTCGATTCCAAAAATCGGTTTGAAGAACTGTCCGTTCAACTTGTCGATTTCAGCTTGTGCGGCTACTTTCTCCTCCTCTGTAGCTTCTTCCTTTTCAAGGATGGCCTTTTGTACTTTGATAGCGTCCTTCACCTTGCCGTTTTCTTTGTTCACGGTGTCGGCGAAGTCCTTGATGCCGAACATATTGCCGTGGTCGGTGAGGGCAAGGCTATACATCCCGTTCTTCTTGCATTTCTCCACCAAATCTGGCACCTTCGACATACCGTCGAGCATGGAGTAATGGGAGTGGACATGCAGGTGGGTGAAGTGCTTCGGTATATAGTCTCCGGTCTCTGGTACTGACTCTTCTCCCCTGTTGTCGATAGTTTCAAAGTTGTTCTCTACAACGATGCCGGCAGGCTGTATCACCTCAGGATTGGCAGCCTTGAAGTCGGCAATAAACTGGGGCGACACGTTCAAGTCGTTCTCGTCAATCACGCCGCGACGCACCAATTCCAAAAACACGCGGGCGGTAGCCTGCACATCGGCGCAGGCGTTGTGGGCTGAGTCGAAGTCTTCGCCAAAGAGGATACGGTGAATCTCGTTCAGGCGGGGCAGTTTGAACCTGCCGCCCTTGCCGCCCGGAAGTTGGCAGAAGGTGGCGGTCTTCTCGGTGCAAGTGTCGACGATAGGCCAACGGTGCAGCGGATTGTCGCGTCCGCTTCTCAGGAACTCACAGCCCAGCACGTTCAAGTCGAAGTTGATGTTATGTCCCACAAGGTATTTCACCTGAGCCGCCGACTGCATGAAGCGGTCGAGTACCTCGCTGAGCGGAAGACCATGTTCGGTGGCGTATTCCGTGGAGATGCCATGCACCATCTTGGCATCGATGGGGATGACGAAGCCCTCAGGCTTCACCAGATAATTGTGGTTTTCCACAAAGCGCCCCTGCTCGTCGTGAACCTGCCAAGCCAGCTGCACCATGCGGGGCCAGTTGTCGAAGTCGGTTAACGGGGCGTTATCAGATTTAGGGAGACCCGTGGTCTCTGTATCAAAGATGAGAAACATAATTGTCCATTAATTCAAGGGGTCAAAATTAGGGAAATTTTTTGATACAGCATCATAGTGATGCGGATTAAAAATTCCCGTCGAGTATCAAGCCCGACGGGATGGCTAAAAACCTTAATGTCTAAAGTCATAAGTGCATAAGCGGATAATTAAAGATCTGAAATATATCGATTAAGCACTTTACCCAAGAACGTATCCGTAAACGCTTGCTGGAAATTCAAGTGAATCATTTTGTATTCGGGCAGGCTTTCCAGGTATTCCAACTCAAACACTAGTCGAGGAGCTTTTTCATCAACCAAATTGGGATGCGTCTCGGCTTTACTGCCAATTCTTACAATTCTAATCAAATAAAGGTCACGCACCCCTTTGCCTTTGATATAAGGCATGAAGTAGTAGAGCTTGTTTAAAGCAATAGTAGACGGAAATGTCTCAACATTACCTGTGTAATAAAGTTTTGAAGGCTCTTCTGTTAGGAAATAGTCTTCGTTGTCTTTTTTAATCAGACCAATAAGCAGACGTTTAGAGGTGTCCAATTGATATGTTTTCTTAGGCTTATTGTATACCAACTCCTTATCTTCGTTGGAGAACAAGTCTAATGTCAATGCTGGACGCGGATTCCGCTGCGTGTGTATAGGTTTGGTCGACACAGGAGCTTCGTCATAGATAAAGCGATATAAAGACTTACCTACTTCTTGAATAATACCACACACCAAAGCGTTGCCCATCAAAAAAGCCCTTCGGCCATCCGATACATCGGGGTGATAAGTGTGGTTGTCGGGGAACATATTCAAGCGTTCCATTTCCAGCGGAATCAAACGGCGGTAGCGACCCGACGGAGTTTGCACTACATGTTTGAAACGAGATGGAGAAGAACCACCTTCGCCAGTTATCATGGTGCGGGACGGTTTGTCCAAATAGTCGGGGAAAGCCATTCCACCCTCAGAGAAGACGTATTCAAAGCCTTCTTTCGAGATGCGATTTATCTTCTTCGCCCCCTTTTCGTATTGCCACCTCGGTAGTTCCTTTTCGGAAATGAAAAACTCTTCTGGAACAAAGTCCTCGTTAACAAGAATGTCTCCCAACATCTGACGAGTTCCGTCATATACTGGTATCGCGTCGGCAGAGTAAACATGACGGTCTATCATAATGCCAGCATTCCCAAACGGGCTATCTTTCACCCCTTTATTGAACAGGGTAGAAACCTCTTGAATAGTGCCTTTGATGTCAAATTTTGATTGCGTTCCTTCGCTCGCCTTGAAGGGAAATGCCTGTGCCATTACTCCGTCGAACTCTACCCAATCCTCCATCCCCTTAATCTTGTTGGCGACAATCGAGTTCTTCAAATATCCAACGATGTATGTTCTGCGTCTGCGTTGAGGCATTCCATAGTCAGCAGCATTGATGATGCGCCACTCGACCGCATATCCGAGGTCGGCCAAGGAAGCAAGGATGATGGCAAAATCACGTCCTCGCTGTGTGGCTGGTGAATTCAACAGACGGTCAACATTTTCGAAAAAGATGTATTTGGGGCGCTTAACGCCCTTCTCTTCAAGGATGCGGTAAATCTGCCACCAAAGCACACCTTTTTTGCCCTCGATGCCACCTGAACGGCTCAGAGTTGCAGCTACCGAATAATCCTGACAGGGAAAGCCACCCACAAGCAAATCGTGGTCGGGAATCTCCTCAGTCTTCACAAGGTTGATGTCTTTGTTCACGTGCCCCTTGTATCCAAATCTCGCCTTATATACCAATGAAGCGTCCTGATGCTGTGTTGATGGTTCCCACTGGTTGTTCCAAATGGTATCAAATGCATCCGACGCGCCTTCCAATCCGATGCGGAAACCACCCACACCAGCAAATAATTCAACTACTCTTATATGATGTTTAAGCATTTAGCTTCTCCTTTCTCCTATTATCTACAATCTCACGAACATATTCATTATTAAACCAATAGCAGAATTTCTTTGCGCCTTTACCATCTAATGTAGGCGCAAGGTCAATAGCTTTCTGTGCCTTTGGACGAACATGGAATTTCTTCCTATCCGCACCTTTCCACCAATACTCCTCTGAAATATGGCCAGCGAGAACGTTGTCCCTGATATGCTTCCAGTAGACTTCCGCCCATTCCAAGTCCTTTTGCGGCATCGTCCAGAAGAAAACATCATCCAAAACATAGTCCTCCTTGCCAACAGTTTGCTCCCTGAAAACCACAAACATAAAGCGGCTGGAATAGAGTTCATACAAACGAGACTCAATCCAATCCTCGCACTCAGCCACCTCGATATAGTCAATATTCTCGAAAGACATTGCTTCTTTGATAATGCCATTGGCTTGTACGCGAATCGTTTTCATCGTTAAACCTGCTTTGAGGAATTCCTCTGAACGGTTCACATTGACACACTTCTCAGAGGCCGCAATCGCATTGGCTATCATTGCAAACTTGTTCTTCGGATTGTTTGACATGCTCACTTTCTTGCGTTGCGCAATCTTCTCAAACGGCATATTCAAGAATGGCAGAAAACGACCAAGCAGGATGTCATCGAAAGAATGTTTCAGAAGTGCGTTGACGCTAACAAGCTCTGATTTCGCTTCTGTCACATTTGAGACTGCATTTTTGCCGCTTTTGACGACATAATCCAAAACGGTACGCATATAGGCCATTTTGAGGCTGAAAGCACGTCTGGGAGCGTCAATATCAGGGTTATTCGGTTGCTTCATCAAGCTTTCCCCCTTCTGCCCCTTGCGACAAGCACCAAGGTACATCGTGTCGCCCTCGGAAAGTTCATGAGCTTTGCCCTGTTTTATCTTATCAATGATGACCTCGTAATCGTGCTTGATTATTAACACATCTTTCTCTGGTAATTTCCACAGCACGGAAAAGATAAACTCAAAATCGAGGTTGTCGCAATCCGATTTATGCAGATAGAAAAGCAGCAACATCAGTTGACATTTCAGATAGAAGTGTGACTGCTCGAAATCGTCCTTCACCACCTCGCAATAGTTAATCATATTGCAAACGAGACGCTCCTTGATAAGGTAATCTCCCTTTTCGCTTTTTTTCAGTGGGGTGCATTTCAATTCCATTCCGGCCTCCGAAAAGTCGGCACTGGCATAGTTATTCGTTTCAAGCAGGAAAAAGATATTTTCCACCATCTGTCCAAGACTTCCCTTGCCCCTCTTTGTCTCATATCCTTCCCACACAAAGTCACGCAAAGTCTTCCCCAACAAGCCTTTGCTATATTCAAAAATACTTGTTGACTTTGTAATGTCGTAAGGTAATGTTGTTTTAAAACTTTCCATATTATTAAATCCAAAAACGCCCAACTATTAAGAATTTCAGAAATCTTATCACCAGGTGTTACTCATAATTGATGATTATTGTATATGATGTGAAAAGATGATACTCATTTTAGCAATACGTTAGCTACAATAGGTTTGTGTTGTCTTTGACTTTTTGTCGGGTGTCGGAATGGCGTGATACGTGCAACATGCCCTTTCTTCCAAGGCGCAGCTGTACATTGCAGTTGTAATGGTTGGAAAAACTGTATTCTTCATGGCGGATTCCAAATCAGACCACAAAAATACATATTTTTTCCATGTTTCAATACTCAGAATGAATCATTCCAAACTTTTTTGCCAATTTATAAACTCCACAGGTTCCAATAATAGTAATCACGTCAGGGATTTTATCGGCTCAGGGGGTGTTTTTCCAAAAAAAGAAGGAATGAAGTCACTCACTTACTCACTTACTCACTTACTCACTTTTGACATTAAGGTTTTTCGATGTTGAAATGACAGGTAACATCATTAAAAACTTAATTTTATTATTATACTAATATTACTATAGTAATATTAGTATAATAATAAGTTTTTCTTGTCACAAGTTTGCAAAGTGTAAATGTCCGAAGTGAGTAAGTGAGTAACTGAGTAAGTTCGGCGCAAAACGCGCCGAAAACGGACATGGTAGAACCTCGTTAGTTTGGTGCCGCCAAACTGGGAGTTCGCCACAAGCAAACTGGGAGTTTGGTGCCGCCAAAGTAACTATTACCCTAAAGCAGGCCGCCAGAAGACCCTCTCGCTGCGAGGCTTCGCCGAGCATATCGAGAGCCACCGCCTCAATCCCTTTATCCGATAGACTCAGAACAAAAAAGGAGGCTCAAAAAGCCTCCTTTTTGGGTTTTGAGCACCAACCTCAGAATCTTTATTCCTTCACGAAACGGCGTGTTGTAACAAAAGCCTCACCTGTTAGACTGATGACGTAGGTCCCGGCAGGAAGTTCGCTCACATTCAGCTCGAATGCCTTGGTGCCGACATTCTGGCTACGCATCAACGCGCCCGTTATGCTATAGATATCGCAGCTCAGGACGGTTTGTTCACACTCAATCTTCACGGCCTCCGTTGCAGGATTGGGATAGATGGTGGCCTTGCTCATGAGATGCTCCGTGGTCGCATCCCACTCTCTAATCAGGTTGATGTCGTCCACCACCAGCATGAACTGGTCGGTGCAGTCGAAATGACGGAAGGCGACCCAGATGTCCTGTCCGGCAAACTCGCGAAGGTCGACTTGGTATTCATACCACTGCCCTTGAGTCTTGGCCGTCATCGTGGTCTCCCAGATGGTCTTGAAGTCTTCAGGATTGGTATTGCTCTCGGTGGACACTGCAATGCCGAAATGCTCGGCAGGGTAAGCCTGGTCTTGGGCGCAAGCCCTGAAGGTAATCAGCTGGCAGTCGAGCTTATAAGGCGTGACCATATAGTTGTCGGGGGTCAAAGGGATGTTGTTGAAATCGTCCATCGAGGCCGATCTGACGCTGAAGGGGTTCGCGGAATTGCCCCAGTTGTTGTTCATCTGCCAGTTGTAGCCGTCGCCGTCAGCATCAATGGTGGTCCAGGTCAGGATACCGTCGTTGAAATCGAAAGTGATGTCACCCGCCGGCGGTTCCGGTGTAGGCGGCAACTCGCCCTCGCCCAACATATAGATGCCAATCAGGTTGGGACTTTGGTCGGCATCACCGATGAAGCAGATATTGCCCCTGTACTCGCCAATGTAAGCACCACCTGCGCTACCAGCTATCGAGAAGCCCGGGGTGGTGCCGAAGTCGAAGATGTAGGAACTGCTCAGTTGGTCGGCTTCAATCTCATAGTCGAAGACGTGAGCTGTGAAGCCTGCCACCGCGTGGATAAACAGATGGGCTATGCCGTTCTCGTCGGTGAAATAGCCCGTGCCGTGTACCGAATGTGCGCCCATAGGGTGTGCCGTCGCCGTCTTGATGACGTTGCCGCTGCGGTCGATGAGGCGGAGGTCAAGATGCAGGTCAGGATTGTTGCCTGTTGCACCCGAGCCTACCCAGAAGCCGTCGTACACGGGATCGTAGGTGCAGTGGCGTAGCTCCTGGAAGTTGGTGTTCAGCGTACTGACCAAGGTCTTGTTGTGCAGGTCGAAGCACCACACCGTGTTGGTGACGTCGCAACCGTAGAAATACTGTCCGTCGTAGGTCATGTCGCGGATGAAGCCGCAGCCATCGATGTCAAACTCTTCGAGGAAGTTGCCGTCCAAGTCGTACTTGAAGAACATGGACTGCACCGTGGAGGAATAGCCCCAGGCACTGGTGTAGATGTTCTCACCGTCGCACACCACACCGTGCTGTCGGCCTGTGGTGGTAACGAAAGAGGTGATAAAGTCCCACATATCGGTGGTTTCAGCCGATGCGGGCAAGGTCATCGCAAAAAGCGGAATCAAAAAAAATAAGAGTTTTTTCATGATGTGTTTATTTGTTTTGTAATGATAGATAAGCTTTTCCAAGATATTCGGTGATGTCGCTGGCGATTAGGGACTCCTGCCCTATTTCCTCAGCGGCGTAGTCTCCGGCAAGGCCGTGGAGATAGACCCCAAGAACCGCTGCCTCCTCGGGTGAATAGCGTTGCGCCAAAAGCGAGAGGATGATACCTGTCAGCACGTCGCCGCTGCCTGCTGTAGCCATTCCGGGGTTGCCTGTGGTGTTGAAGAAACAGGTGCCGTTCGGAAAGGTGATGGCGGTGTGGGCGCCCTTCAGGACGATGATGAGGTTGTATTTCACCGATAGTTCACGCTGTTTTTCGAGTCGTTCAAACGAGGTTGAGGTCTTCCCTACCAAGCGTTCAAACTCCTTGGGATGAGGCGTCAGGATGGTCTTGGCGGGCAGGAAAGCGAGCCAAGTGGGATTGTCGGAGAGGATATTCAAGGCATCGGCATCCATGACGAGGGGCACCTGTACCTCTTGTATTAATCGCTTCAAAGCACAGACGGTGCCATCGGCCTTGCCCAGTCCAGGGCCTACGCCTACAGCGGTAAAGGCATCCAAATGCCCGAAAGACGAGAAACAGGTTTCGGAGTCGTCACCGTCAATCATGGCTTCGGGGATGGCAGTCTGCAAGGGCAACTGGGCCACCTTAGGCAAGTGTACACTCAGCAGGCCTACGCCTGTGCGCAGACAGGATTTAGCACCTAACAGAGCTGCTCCCGTTTTGCCTTCGGAACCAGCAATCAGCAGGGCGTGACCGTAAGTGCCTTTGTGGGAGTATTTTGTGCGGTTGTGCAGGATGGGCTTTACCATCGCCTTGACGGTCAGCAGGTTGTTGGTCTCCACCTCTTCCAGATAGCGCGGGTGCAGGCCGATGTCCAACACCTCGAAGCGACCCACGTATGGGTCATTCTCCGGCAGCAGAAACGCCAGCTTGGGGAACTGGAAGGTCAGCGTGTAGTCGGCCTTGAAGATGAAACCCAAAGCGCTGGGCGCGTCGGCGAAGAGGCCCGAAGGGATGTCGATGGCCACTCGGATGGCTTTGGTTTGGTTGAGGTAGGCAATCAGGTCAGCGGTCATGCCCTGCGGCGGACGGTTGAGGCCCGAACCGAAGATGGCATCGACCACCACATCGTTGGCATCGACTTTCGGGAAGTCGTCCTCGGTGAGGATGTCGAACATCGGCACCTTGGTCTCGTTCACGAGGCGGTAGTAGTTCACCTCGCAGTCGTGGCTCATGCGGTCGCTGTAGCGCACCATAAACACCTGCGGGACAATCTCTTGCCGGTTCAGCATACGGGCTACGGCCAGACCGTCTCCCCCGTTGTTTCCCATGCCGCAGAAAATCTTGATGGTCTTCTCTCGCGGGGTTCTACGATAAAGCCATTCGAAGACCTTCGTCGCCGCCCGTTCCATCAAGTCAATGGACTCGATAGGCTCGTTTTCAATGGTATAGCGATCCGCTTCTCTTATTTGTTCTACTGACAGTATCTTCATACATCATTCCTCCACTTCCCATTCAAAACCACAATCCTCACACTCGTACACAATATCATTGCTACCAATAAAACCTATAAGGAAACCATCATTCCCCATTAACATTGAACCCATGATTCCATTTTCCCAATTGAATCCACGTTCACCGTAATCAATGTTTCTACTTCCACAATTCGGACAATACATATCACTTCTTCATTAAAAGTTAATCACAATTTCCTCTATTTGTCAGGATGCAAAACAACTACTTTACATTAATCTGCTCAAGTTCATCCTCCAGTTTCTCCTTCCCCTCAAACAATATTCCCTTAATCCCTACAGCATTCGCTCCAGCGACGTTGTTCGGGTTGTCGTCAATAAACACCGTCTCTTCAGCCTTGATGCCGAAACGTTGCAAAGCCAGTTGAAAGATTTCCGGGGAGGGCTTCATCACCCCTACGATGCCTGAAATCACCATGTCCTCCATGAGGTTGAGGACGGGATAAACCGGCCGCACCAAGGCAAATGTCTCCTCCGACCAGTTGGACAAACCAAAGACGCGAAAACCCTTTTCTTTCAAGTGCTTGATGTATTCCTCCATGCCGGGTATCTGTCCGCCCATCATCTTCATGAAGTCGCCGTAATACAACTCTATTTCTTTCTTCCACTCGGGATGCTCGGCAATCAGTTCCGCTGTGCCTTCCGCAATGGGTTTGCCATTGTCATGCTGGGCGTTCCATTCGTAGGTGCAGATATTCGTAAGGAACCATTCGGCCTTCTCAACATCGCCGAAATAAGGGTCATACAAATAATGCGGGTTCCAGTCAAGGAGCACGCCGCCATAGTCGAAGATGATATTTCTAATCATAATGCTGTCTAAATTTCGGCAAAAATACAAAAAACAAGCACGAAATAATGCTAATTAATGTTGAAAGAAACTTATAATCTTCATTTTGGACTATTATTCCAACATACGTTACATTTCTTTTTCATACTTTTGTCACTTCGTTAAGCCAACTTTTCCATACGAATCCATCATCAAAATGAAGCACATCTATTTAATTATCAGCATTATCGGAGCAATGATTGCCTCCGTCAACCTAAATGCACAGACCCCCGAGGAGGTGGTCGAACGCATGTCAGCCGAGATTGCGAAAGGCGACTCCCTCGGTATGTCCTTCGACATGGTCATGTCCATCCCCATCCTCGGTGAGTTCCGCAGCACCAACTACACCCTTGGCAACAAGATGAGATTAGAAGTCACAATCCAGGGCAATAAAAACATCACCTGGAGCGACGGCACCACCGACTGGACCTATGACGCGGACAAGAACGAGGTGACCATCTCCAACAGCAAACCCAAGGCAGACAACAACAACCAAGGCGACACAGGACTGGTCACAGGCGTAAACGAAGGCTACGACCTTTCCTTCGACAAGAAGACCGACGACAAGACCTGGTACATCACCTGCAAGAAATCAAAGTCAAACAAAGAGAAGGACGACCCGAAGCGCATCGACATCGCCGTCTCGAAAGCCGATTACATGACCGTCTATATGAAGACCAAAATGAAAGCCATCGGCATCTCGATGGAGAAGTTCAAGCTGGGCGTCACTGAGGACCAAGTCACCTTCAACCCCGCCGACTACCCCACCGCCAAGATTATTGACGAGAGGGAATAAAGCCATGAAAAAAACTGTCTTACTGCTTGCCCTCGTCGCAAGCCTTTACACCCTGCAAGCCCAGGAATATCGCTTCAACGGCGATCCTGACGGCTTCAGCATCAGCAACAGAAGCAGCCTTCAACTGACGATAAGACATAACCTCGGTGCCGTCACCATCGAAAATGCCGACCGCACCGAAGTGCAAGGTCAGGTCATCACCCTTTCAGGTATCCATTGCGCCAACCAAGCCGGTGCCCCCGACCTGCCAAGCCACAGCACCTTTATCGCCATCCCCAACGGGGCAACAGCCTCGCTCAAGATGGTGTCCTCCAATACCAAGCTCATCCAAAATGTCGACCTCATCCCTGCGGCGATGCCTCAGTTGGACAACAACGACAGCCCTGCCGTGTATCAAAAAGACATGAGCATCTATGGGCGCAACGCCTTCTACCCCGAGTCGCCTTTCCGTATCTCGGAGGTCAGTAGCATCCGTGGCGTGCAGGTGGTTGAGGTAGGCGTGATGCCCTTCCAATACAACCCCGTCACGAAGGAGCTGATGGTCTATAGCGAGATGGAACTGAGTTTGGATTTTGTCTTTGACGACGAGAACGGCTACCACGATGGGACGGCCCTACAGTATGGCGACCCTCGCTACCGCAGCCCCGAATGGGACCAGATTCTGCAGGACATCATCCTCAATCGTGATGCCTTGCCTGAAATCGACTACGGCGAACGCAGGCGCAATCACTATGAGAACCGCGAAACGGGCTGCGAATACATGATTATCACTCCCGACAATGAAGACTTCATTCAACTGGCCGACAGCATCAAACTGTTTCGCACCGAGCAAGGCATCCCCACCGAAATCTTCACCGTCACGCAATGTGGCGGCAATACCCAGACAGCCCTCCGCAACTTTATCCGCAACGCCTACAACAACTGGGACATGCCCCCAACGGCAGTCCTGATACTGGGCGACCACAACTCGGACGGCACGCAAGGTGTCGTTTCGTACACAATGAACAACCACCCGGGCGGTGACAGCTACAACCCCTACATCTCGGACCACGCCTATGCTGTGATGGGCAACAACCACATGCCTGAAATTATCCTGGGCCGCATCACAGGACGCGACTTCGACGAGCTGTACCACATGATTAAGAAAGACCTCGACTATGAACGCCAGCCTCCTACCGACCCCAACTTTTATGACCATCCCGTTACTGCTATGGGATTCCAGTTGGAACGCTGGTTCCAGCTCTGTTCTGAGGTGGTGTACGGCTTCTTTGAGAACGAGCTCGGCAAGCACCCCGTGCGTCAGAATGCCATCTACCAAGGCACCCCCGGCAGCCGATGGTCGACCTACGAATACACCAACTCGGTGCTGAACTACTTCGGTCCATCGGGTTGCGGCTACATTCCCCAAAACATGTCTCACCTCACGGACTGGAGTGCCACAGGCTACACGGTAAACGAAGCCATCAACAGCGGAGCCTTCCTGCTTCAGCACCGCGACCACGGTGCGGAAGAGTTGTGGGGCGAGCCAAGTTACAGCATCGGCTTCATCAAGCGACTCACCAACAAAGGCCTCACTTACGTCATGTCGAACAACTGCCTCACGGGCAGGTTCAACTACAGCGGCCCTGACGGCTGCTTCGCCGAAGCATTCCACCGTCACCAATATGGTGCCCTGGGTCTCATCGCTGCCACTCAGGTCTCCTATTCATTCGTCAACGACATCTATGTTTGGGGCAATTATGATAATATGTGGCCCGACTTCATGCCCACCTATGGCACACAACACCCCACCAACTTCGCCCGTCCCGCTTTCGGCAATGCGGCAGGAAAATACTTCCTCCGCCAGTCTTCGTGGACTGATGACGGCGTAAAAGAAATCACCTATTATTTATTCCACCAGCATGGCGACGCCTACATGAACCTTTACACTGAGATGCCGCAGGAACTCACCGTAGAGATGCTTCCCGTCCTCGCTGCAGGCAACAGCTACTACACGGTGAAAGCCGATGAAGGAGCCAACATCTGCCTGAGTGTCAACGGACAAATCATCGGGTATGACATTGCTACGGGTAACACTCAACAGATTGCCGTCACACCTCAGGAAGTCGGTACCACCATAAAACTCACCATCACCAAACAGGACTACTATCGTTACGAGCGTTTCATCAAGACCATCCCCACCGACAAGCCTTACGTGATTTTCGATGCCATCGACATCAACGACGAGGAAGGAAACGGCAACCAAGCCCCTGACTATAACGAGACTTGCCGCTTGGGAATCAGCCTACGCAATGCCGGCTTCTCCCATGTAGACAGTTTCAACGTCACCCTCAGTTGCGGCCACCCCTCGGTGGAAATCACGCAAAACACCTTCTCCTACAACAGCATGGAAAGCGCCGAGACCCAGATGCAAGCGGATGCCTTTACCGTGCATTTCGGCGACGACCTTTGCGACCAAGAGAAGGTGAAGTTTTACCTGAAAATGGAAAACGACGGCTACACCTTCTTCGATAGTGTCACCCTCATCGTAAAAGCCCCGAGCTTAAAATGCGGCAACCTCAGCATCACCGGCTTGGACGGCACCCCTATGGATCGCTTGATGAAAGGCACTTCTTCTTATCTGACCTTCGACATCATCAACCAAGGAGGAAGCAAGTCAATGGAAATCATCAACAAGCTCAACCTTCTTGCTCCTTTCCTTAGTGTCGACGAGGCTGATATTTGCATTCCTGCCATCGAAGCCAGTGCCACGGAACAAGTCACTTTCCTTGCCCATGTGGACGAGGATGCTGAAGATGGTGTCATCAACTATAGCCTGCAAGCCCAAAGCGGACACTACGCCGACCTGATAGAGCGCAGTATTCCATTGGGATACACCTCGGAAGACTTTGAAGACGAGGAACTAAACTCTAACCTGCAATGGAATCTGGGTTCGGGCAGCAAGAAATGGTACGTCACAGAAGACAGCACCGCGAATGGAGGCCACTGCATGCGTTCACCTTCTTTAAACAACAACGCAAATGCACACCTCAACATTGGTATCTCCACTGAAATCAGTGACAAATTCTCATTTTGGCACAGAACCTCCACCGACGACGGCGATATTCTCTCCTTCATGTTGAACGGAAAGGAAGTAGATTCCTGGAGCGGTATCAACGATTGGGAGTATGAGGAATTTGAGTTGCCGGCAGGAAATAATCTCATTCGCTTTTCCTTCAAGAAAGACACTGAAGGCAGTGCGGGCGAGGATGCTGTCATGATTGACCAGCTCCGTTTCCCGCCTTTTGCCAATATGGTGCTTTATGCAGGTGATGACTCCGAGATCTGCCCCAACTCCACTTTCATCCCTGATGGTTACATCTATAACCAAAAGAGTCTCATCTGGCTCACCAATGGCGATGGCGACTTCGACGATGCCACCCTTGAGCACCCAACCTATACCTTTGGCGAAGGCGACAAGGCAGAAGGTCAAGTGGAGCTCACCCTCATGGGTGTCTCTGCACAAAACAATACCCAGCAGAGCAGCACAGTAGTTGTGAGCCTATTCCCAATGTTTGACACCGGCGACCAACCCCAAACACCTATCGGCAGCACTGAAGTCGACTTGCGCGAAGTAAGTGAAACCGTGTATGATGCAGAAGAGGTGGATGATGTCATATATGTTTGGGAACTTGAACCAGAGACTGCTGGCATCCTCATCCAAGAAGGTCATCAAGCCCGCGTGGAATGGGACATCGACCATCGCGGTCAGGCCAGCATCAGTTACCGATACGAGAACACCTGCGGTTCCACTGCCCTTTCAGAAACACTCACCGTCAACATTTTCAATTCAACTGGAACAGACGAGCAAGAAGCCAAACGAATTGAGGTATACCCCAACCCCGCAACCGACATGATTCTCGTGAAGAATCACGGAGAAGGCATCGATGCTTTACGTGTTGTTGATTTAACGGGAAAAGTAGTGTATGAATGCAATCAAGCCCAGAGAAATCAAGGCCCAGAAACCATCTTGATTGAGACTTCCAAATTTGGTGGCAGCGGCATCTATACCCTCCAAGTTGTCCAAAACGGCAAGGTTACCTATATCAAAGTTGTTGTCATTCAAACGGTTTAGGCTATGAAACAGCTTGTGCCACTACTCACCCTTGTCTTCGCCATAGGCATACTTGAAGCGCAAGAGACGTACTGTTTCCGCACCGATGCGCCGCAAGGCTTCAGCATCGAGAGCAGTACGGACTCCGGGCTATTGCTACATTACACCATTAATAAAATCGGCATTGCCGAAATCAATAACGATGAGGTTAAAGGACAGGAAATCGTGCTGAAAGGCAGCTTCGGCTCCTTCGCCGAGGGGAAGCCCAACCTACCAGTCGAGAACCGCTACATTGCTGTCCCCCAAGGGGCCACCGTAAATATTGAGGTGAAAGAAAAAGGGAGCCAGACCTTGCACGGCATCGACCTGCTGCCCGCTACTTCAGTACAGGGCAACACCGCCGTAGGATTGCCCAAACTACGCAAGGACTTGAGCATATTCGGCAAGGATGCCGATTTCCCCGACAAGAATGTAAGCATAGCACATAGCACACGAATCCGCGGACTGGACGTGGTATTACTTAGCGTGACCCCTTTCCGTTACAACCCCGTCAGGAAGACCTTAGACATTGTCTACGATATGGACATTGAGGTACGCTTTGAAGGCGGAAACGGTGTCTTTGGCGAGACCCGTTACCGCAATCCCGACTGGGACAACATCCTGCGTAATTTGGTACTCAATAGCGATATGCTTCCCAATGCGCATTATTATGAACGGATCAACGAAGTCCTGCAAAACCGCGAAAATGGTTGCGAATACCTCATCATCACCCCCGACAACGACAGCCTCGTGGCCTGGGCGGACACGCTGAAAGCTTTCCGCAACAAGCAAGGCATCTTTACCAAGGTAGTTACAACAACTGAATGTGGCGGCAACGAGGCTGAGACTATCAAGGGCTACATCAAGAATGCTTACGACAACTGGGCCATACCTCCTGCGGCGGTATTGATATTCAATGGACTCACTGACACAATGGCCTCTTCATGGCCTCCTCCAGAACAATATGTTGGTGGAACTCAAGGCATCCCTGGCTTCCCTCTTCTCTTCCTCAATTATAACGACGAGGGCATCAATCACAGCTATAAGTCAGACAGCCCATACGCCGACATGAACAGTGACAGCATCCCCGACATCGCCCTCGGCAGGTTGCCCTTCACTACCCTCAATGAATACCGAACGCAGGTACAAAAACTCATACGCTACGAGACCTATCCACCCACCGAACCACAGTATTACGACCAACCCGTCATCACTTCAGGCTATGAGAGCAACAAATGGTTCCTGATTACCTCCCAAAGTGCCAATGGATTCTTCCAGAAAAAACTCGGTAAGCACCCCTATAATTTCTACATGCTTTACCAATATACCCAAAATGAGCCTACCGTCCCTGATTCAACCTGGTCGACGGGTTACAACACAGCTTCCGTTGTTGACTATTTCGGTCCTGACGGACAGAATTATTTCCCGCGTTATCCTAACGCCCTCGACGACTGGCGCGATATGGAAGACAACTCCTACTTCACAGAAGCACTCAATAGCAACACGTTCATGACTTTGTATCGTGACCATAGTGCTGTCGACTGGTGGTGCTGTCCCGTCTTTGAATACGGCGAAATTGCCAACCTTACCAATACGGAGCCCACCTTTATCCTCTCCATCGGCTGCCACACGGCAAAATACACTGACACCTATAAGACAGGATGGTCGCCTCATTTCATGGAGCCATCTATCCTCAAAACTTTCTGTACACAAAGTGTGGGAGCCATTGGCGGCATCGGGGCTGTCACCGTTACCCACTCACAATACAACGACATCCTCACCTGGGGTTTCCTCGACTATATCTGGCCCGAGTTCATGCCAAACTTGGGCAGTACCTATGCTCCTGAGTTTATCAGACCCTCATTCGGTCTCGTCGCCAGCAAACTGTTCCTTAACCAACAGGCCTTCCTCCCCGACTGGTGGCCCACAAAAATACTTACTACCAACAATGTATTCCACTACATAGGCGAGGCCTATATGAACCTCTACACCGAAGTGCCACAACCTTTAACGCTTGAAGCTCCGCTGCAACACCCTAACGCCCAATGGGATTATCGATATACTGCCGAAGAAGGTGCAATGGTATGTTTCTCAAAGGACGGCGAAATCCTACATGTGGTTCCCGCCTCAGGACAGCCTCAAACTGTCAAGTTGCCACAGATGGCTGTTGGTGAGCAGTTTACCATCACTGTCACCAAGCAGAACTGTTTCCGGCTTGAACAGAATGTAACTGTCATCCACAGCGGATTCGATGCACCCGAACAGAAGACCGTGAATTTTGAGATACACCCCAACCCCACCCACGGGATAGTCACCCTTACCATAAGCGAGCGTTTGCAAGACAAATGCTTGGTTGAAGTATACAACCTTTTGGGAGAAAGGTTGCTGTACCACAACATCAGTCAACTTAGACAAAACGAAAGGCTTTCCCTCGACTTAAGCATGCTGCCATCGGGTTTGTATTTCATTAAGCTAAGCACGGAAAGAGGCTATTGCTGCAAAAAAGTGCTTGTCAATTAAAACAAATTCATCGCAATCACGGCACAGGCCTCAGCATCCGCTAAGGCATGATGTTGTTGTGTCAAGTCGTAGCCAAAATACTTCGCTACGGTTTGCAGTTTGTGGTTTTCCAAATCGGGTAGCAAAGCTTCAGAGGCAAGATGGGTGCAATAGAACTTGTAGTTGGGATATTTGATATGGTAATGCTGGTGCAACGCTTTCAATACCCGCTCATCAAACGAAATGCCATGAGCCACCATAGGTAGCCCTTGGACCTTGTAGGCCACCTTATACCAGACCTGCGGAAAAAGCTCAGCATCTTTGGTGTCCTTGAACTTGATGCCGTGCACTTTGGTAGTCCAAAAATCGTATCGGTTGGGCACAGGCCTGATCAAGCTGTAGAATGAGTCCACAATCTCATCGTCTCTTACAATGACGACACCTACACTACAAGCGCTTGTCACCTCGCCATTAGCAGCCTCGAAATCGATAGCAGCGAAATCAGAAAGATGGTGTTGGGGAATATAATTAGGGGTATCCATTACAGTCTAATACCTGCAAGACTTTTTTCAGTTTCTTCGAACAAGCGCCACTGGGCTCGCGTACGCACCAGGTTATGGTGGGCATACCTTATTTTATAATATGTGTTGCCATTGATGTAGTCGGTGAGGAACCGCACGGCCTGCATATATGGGAACAAAGTAGCCGCGTATGGAAGGTTATCTTTCTCAATGGGTAGCAAAAATGACTTGGTACCCTCAAGGTAACCTTCGGTGAACGCCTCGAAAATCTCCATATTGAAATGGATGTTGCCAAGATCGGGGTCGTCTTCAGCACCAGTGTTGGCAGCGGAACGCAGGAAATCGCCATAGTCAGAGAAGACGAAACTTGGCATAACCGTATCGAGGTCGATGATACAAAGGACATTGCCTTCAACATCGAACAGCATATTATTGACTTTGGTGTCGCAATGACAGATGCGTTTGGGCAGTTTACCCTCGCGATACAATCTCTCGCCTAAGCACATCCTATCGGCTGCAGCCCTAATCTGTTCCACAAACTTTTGCACCTCAACCTCACGCATCTGTCCCACACGATCCTCGGCAATAGCATCTTCCATCTGTTTCAATCTGAACTCAATATTGTGGAAATTAGGGATAATCTCACCAATAGGAGTTTTAAGGTCCGTCAACAGCGACTCAAAATCACCGAACGATTTTCCCGCATAAAAAGCATATTCTGGAGTGACAACATCGTAGGTATAACTATCGGCGATGAAGTCCATAACTCGCCAGTATTTTCCCTCCTCCACGATAAAGGTTTTCCCCGTGTCGGCTGGAAGGAAATGCAATACCCGTCTGTCAAGGTCTTGGAATCCCAAAAGTTCGTATTTCTGACGAATATGGTTTGTCACGGTCTCAATATTACTTTGAAGCATGTCTACATCGGTGAAAACGGTGTTGTTGATCCGTTGCAGCACATACTTCGGTATACCATTCACCAATATTTTATAAGTATCGTTAATCAGTCCATTGCCCAAAGGCTGAATATCTTCAATGGTTTTCGAGTCGACGAAATGGGCTGCGATTTGGAATAAATTATTCATAATGATGAAATTTTTTGCGAAAATAGTGTTTTTGAATGGATATTTCCTATTTTTGCCCTCAAATCTTTGTTTCAACGTATAAAATTAATTCTCATTGTATGAAAAACAAGTTTTTACACCTCATCGTTGGCCTGGTTTTACTGACTTTGGCCACCTCATGCAGCCAACAATCACCATCCCAGGAACAAGTGCGCATGGGTAATTACTCTATCGTCCACAACACAATCGTTTTCGACGAGCCACAACGCCTCGAAGGACAGAAAAGCGTCCTTCAATTCACCGTTGACCCCATTGAAAACGTCCGCATAGGTTTCATCGGCCTTGGGATGCGTGGTCCAGATGCCGTCGACCGCATGACCTACATCGACGGTGTGACCGTCGTTGCCTTGTGCGACATCGAGCCTGACCGTGTCGAGAAAGTCCAAACCGACATACTCGAAGCCAAAAGCCTGCCTCGTGCTGCTGCCTACACGGGTCGCGAAACCTGGCGCGAATTATGTGAACGCGACGACATCGACCTCGTCTACATCTGCACCAACTGGCAGACCCATGTGGAAATGGCGGTCTACGCTATGCAACACGGCAAGCATGTGGCCGTTGAGGTGCCTGCTGCCACTTCCCTTGAGGAGTGCTGGCAACTCGTCGACGTGGCCGAGCAAACTCAACGCCATTGCATGATGTTGGAGAACTGCTGCTATGACTTCTTCGAACTGACTGCTCTCAATATGGCCCAGCAAGGTCTGTTCGGTGAACTCATCCACGGCGAAGGCGCTTACATCCATAACCTGGAACCTTTCTGGCACGACTACTATGAGAACTGGCGCCTTGAGTTCAACCAAAGCCACGTTGGTGATGTCTACCCCACTCATGGCCTTGGACCTCTCTGCCAAGCTTTCAACATCCATCGCGGTGACCGAATGAAGACCCTCGTAGCTATGGGAACGCCTTCCTACAACGGTAAGAAGATTGCCAAGGAAATGATGGGTGTCGATGACTTCGCTAATGGAGATATGACCACCACCATGATTCAGACGGAACTGGGGAAGACCTTACTCATCGAGCATGATGTCTACACCTATCGTCCCTACAATCGTTTGTTCCAACTGACTGGCACTGAAGGCTTCGCCAACAAGTACCCTGTGGAAGGCTTCACCATCCTTGAGGACAAGCTGCCTGAGGGTTTCTTAGATGCAGACCAACACCTCAATCCCCATGCCTTTGTGCCTGCTTCTGTGCGCGACAAGATTATGGCCGAATACCTTCACCCCATCGCGAAGGAAATCGAAGCCAAGGCGAAGGAAGTGGGCGGACATGGTGGCATGGACTTCATCATGGACTACCGCCTGATTTACTGCCTGCAACATGGTTTGCCACTTGACCAAGACGTGTACGATGCCGCTGAATGGTCATGCCTCGGCGAACTGACGGCAGCCTCTATCGCTAATGGCGGTATGCCGGTTTACATGCCCGACTTCACGCGCGGCGACTGGAACAAGGTAAAAGGTTACAAACACGCTGAATAAGATTATAAACGAAAACAAAAAAAAGAGCCTCGCCGAAAGCGGGGCTCTTTTTTAATCTAAGTTCTTAGGGAATTATTCTCCTTCCAGAGCTTTCACCTCTTCAGTCATGTTCAATCTGACGTACATCGACTTCAAAACTTGCTTGACTTCGGGGGTAGGTTGGGCGTCGTAAGCCTGTCTCACATACGGTAAACCTGTCTCGATAAGAGCGTTGGCCTCTTGAATCAGCTTGTCGTATTGTTCCATCTCAGCCTTCGAGAAACCGGTGATTTCATCAGCCTGCTCCTTAATCTTATTAGACATATTGATATAGAGAGCACCCAGGTTGTAAATGGCATCGTAGTAGTCAGGCTTGGTATTGATAGCCTGCATATAGTAGTTGACAGCCTTGTCACCATCGTAAATGTCCTTTGAGTCGTCTCCATAGATGGTACCGAGAGCAAACATCAGCGTGTAGTCATCAGGACGAGCCTCAAGCAGCTTCTCAAGGTCGGCAACGGCTTCTGTTCCCTTGCCTTCTGAGAGTTTCAGGTTCACGTTTTCACGAATCAGCATATCACTGTTGGGGTACTTGGCAAGACCAGCCGAAATGACTTCAGAGGCTTTGTCCTTGTTTTCTTTGCTGATATAAGCATTGGCGAGGTTATAGTAAAGGTCCTCACCATCATAGCTGTTGTTCTGCAAATCGACGTAGTACTCAATAGCTTGGTCGTAGTCCTTGTCCTTGATGCAAGCGAAAGCGGCATACTTCAACATCTCGTTGGCTTCGGGTGAACCAAGTGTCTTGGCAATGTCGTAGGCCTTCTTAAGCGAGCCAGCGGCAGAAGCATAGTCCTGTCTCTCAAAAGCTGCTGATCCTTCGTTGTAGTAGGAAGTCATCACGGCACCAACACGTTGGTAGATGTCCTGCTTGTTCTCGTTGAAAAACTCTTCGTTTTCCATGCACTTCATCAGGGATTCATACACCTTTTCACGTGCATCAGGAGCTTTGGCTTTCAGAGCCTCGTCGTCAGATTGGAGTACGTTTTGGTAGATAACGGCGCGATACAGCCAAGCCTGAGCCTGGTCGTTGGGCTTCATGCCCATGAACTGGTCATGATTGATGCATTTCTCGATGGAAGTCATAGCTCTCTCATACTGACCATTCTTGTTGTACATGAAAGCATCGGTTCTGTCTTTCTTCTGAGCCATCATCACATTAGCGGTGAGTACGACGGCCAACAAAATCATTACTTTTTTCATTTCTTGAATTATTTAGAGTGTTTGACAATTTCGTTTGTTGATTTGTTTTATACAATTATTGTTCCAAATTGGTTTCATCTGGATTCACTGAACCTTGAGGCCCTTCAACGGACTCGGAGGCTCCGCTATTCGACATTTCTACAGGTTCAACGACATCAATGGCTTCTTCCTCTTCCTCATGGTCAACCTTAGTGACAGCAGCGATTTGGTCATTACCTCGTAAATCGATGAGTTTCACACCTTGCGTAGCACGACCCACCACACGCAGTTTGCTAACCTCCATACGAATAACTATGCCTGACTTGTTAATAATCATCAAATCATCGTCATCGGTAACACCCTTAATAGCAATAAGGTCACCCGTCTTCTCAGTGATGTTCAAGGTCTTCACGCCCTTGGCACCACGATTAGTGATACGGTAATCGTTGATGTCGGAACGTTTTCCGAATCCGTTTTCCGAGACGACCAAGACGTTCTGTTGCGGGTCATCGATGCACACCATTCCGATGACTTCATCTTCAGGCGAGCTTAAGGTAATAGCTTTCACACCAGTAGCGGTACGGCCCATCGGACGTACAGTCTGCTCATTGAAGCGGACGGCTTTACCCGAACGGACTGCCATCAACACCTCATCGTTGCCGCTGGTGAGACAAGCCTCAAGCAGCTGGTCGTCTTCGCGGATGTTGACGGCGATGATGCCGTTTTGACGGATGTTCTTATAAGCAGCCAAAGTGGTCTTCTTGATGACACCTTTCTTGGTGCAGAGGATGATGTAGTTGTTTTCAAGATACTCCTCATCGCTCATGCTCTTCACGTTGAGATAGGCCATCACCTTGTTGTCCTTGTCAAGCGGCAACAGATTCTGGATGGCACGTCCCTTGCTGTTCTTGCCCTCTTCGGGAATCTCAAAGGCACGCAACTTGTAGCACTTGCCTTGCTCGGTGAAGAAGAGCAAGTGGTTGTGATTGGTAGCTGTAAAGATGTGTTCGATAAAGTCTGTGTCACGTGTGGCTGAGCCTTTCGAGCCCTTGCCGCCACGACTCTGCACACGGTATTCGGTCAGCGGAGTACGCTTGATGTAACCGAGATGCGAAATCGTGATGACAACAGCATCATCAGCGATAATATCTTCCATACGGAACTCACCGGCAGCAGGCACAATCTGGGTGCGACGCGCATCGCCATATTTCTCCTTGATAACCAACAACTCGTTCTTGATGATCTGGAACTGCAATTCCTCATTCTGTAGAATTTCGTGGAAATGCTTGATGCGCTCATGAATCTCATCCAACTCGTCCATAATCTTCTTGATCTCAAGACCAGCCAACTGGCCGAGACGATAAGCCACAATGGCACTGGCTTGCGGGTCGTCGAAGCCGAACTTATCCATAATGGCCTGCTTTGCTTCAGGAGTACCGCCCTTACAAGCACGGATGGTGGCGATGATTTCATCAACGATGTCAATGGCACGAGCCAAACCTTCCAAGATATGGGCGCGGTCTTCAGCTTTCTTCAGATCAAAGCGCGTACGACGCAGGATAACCTCGTGACGATGTGCCACGAAGTGTTCTATCAACTGCTTTAAATTTAAGGTATAAGGACGTCCGTTCACCAAAGCCACATTATTCACGTTAAACGAGCTTTGCAACGGGGTCATCATAAACAGCTTGTTCAACACCACATCGGGGTTAGCATCACGTTTCAACTCATATACCACACGGATGCCTTTTCTGTCTGACTCGTCGCGGATATCGGCGAGACCTTCCAATTTCTTCTCATTGACCAGATCGGCAGTCTTCTTAATCATTTCGGCCTTGTTCACCTGATAGGGAACAGAAGTGGCAATGATGCGATCATGTCCGTTGTGTTCTTCAAAATGCGTCTCACCACGAAGAACGATGCGTCCCCTACCCGTCTCAAATGCCTCGCGCACACCTTCATATCCATAAATCACACCAGCCGTCGGGAAATCGGGAGCCTTGATATATTGCATCAGACCTTGCGTGTCGATGTCGCGGTTGTCAATATAGGCGATGATACCGTCCACGCATTCGCTAAGGTTATGCGGTGCCATATTGGTGGCCATACCTACGGCGATGCCGTTGGAGCCATTCACCAACAAGCCTGGGATTTGGGTGGGCAGCACGGTCGGTTCCTGCGACGAATCATCAAAAGTATTCTGAAAATCTACGGTATCCTTGTCGAGGTCGTCCAGCATCTCCTCAGAGATTTTCTCCAAACGAGCCTCAGTATAACGCATGGCGGCTGGGCTGTCGCCATCCATCGAGCCGAAATTACCCTGAGGATCCACCAAGGGATAGCGTAACGACCACCATTGGGCCATACGCGCCAAAGTGTCATAGATAGCAGAATCGCCATGAGGGTGATAGTTACCCATCACCTCACCAACTATCTTGGCGGATTTTCTGTAGGCTCCTCTTGACGTAATACCCATATTCTTCATGCCATACAATACACGGCGTTGCACAGGTTTGAGACCATCTCGCACGTCGGGAAGGGCTCTTGATACGATTACAGACATCGAATAGTCGATGTACGCCGACTTCATTTGGTTCTCAAGGTTGACCTTGATAATCTTTTCCCCTGTGTTCTCCGGGTTGCTTTCCCCCTGATTTTCAGGAGTAATGTTATTGTTCTCGTCCATTTTCGGGTCTTAGTTTTCGCTTTTTTAATAAGTTTGCAAAGATAGGAATTTTTTAGTTCAGTATTTGCAAAAAAGGCGGTTTTTGTTCATTTTTAAAGAATCTGGCTTTGAGAGTGGCACGGCGCGGTTTTTGTTTGTACCTTTGCACCTTGAAAAAAGGAGACAAGAAAGAAGTTCGGTTTTTTATTAATGTATTGAAAACAAAAAAGATATAGTATATGGATGCAAAATTTTCGCCAAGAGTTCGTGACATTTTGTCACTTAGTCACGAGGAAGCAAAACGTCTTGGCAACGCATACGTGGGATTGGAACATCTTTTTCTCGGTATGTTGAAGGACGGGGGCAGTATTGCCATCAAGATGTTGGAAAACCTCAACCTCAACATTGAAGTATTCACTAAGAAGTTGGAAGCCTCGGTGAGAACTTTCAACGCTACGCCCAACAATAATCTGGCTTTACCTCTCACCAAGCAGGCTGAACGCGTGCTGAAGTTCACCTACATCATCGCCAAAGAATTCCATTCGGAAGTGGTGCGTTCCGAACATCTGATGCTGGCTATCCTACATGAAAAGAACAATATCATCTCCCAAAACCTTGAGTTTGAAGGCATCGACTACGACAACTTCAAGGCAGAGTTGATTCGCTACAATCAGTCGATGGGCAACACTTTGCCCCATGACGAAACCCAAACAAGCGACACCTTGTTCAACGAAGACGATTCAGACGATGTTATGGACAATATTCCACCACAGTCTGAGAAACCCAAGAAAACCAGCAATATCAAAAGTAAAACCCCTGTCCTCGACAACTTTGGACGCGATTTGACCAAGGCTGCTGAAGAGAATCGCCTTGACCCCATCGTTGGGCGCGAGCGGGAGTTAGAGCGCATCGCACAGATATTGAGTCGCCGCAAGAAGAACAACCCTATATTAATAGGTGAGCCTGGTGTGGGCAAGTCGGCCATCGCCGAAGGCTTAGCCATCCGCATTGTCCAGCACCTTGTCCCTCGCACCTTACTCGACAAGCGTGTCGTCATGCTGGATTTAGGTTCTGTTGTGGCAGGCACCAAATATCGTGGGCAGTTTGAAGAACGTATCAAAGGCATCCTGAATGAACTCATTGCCAATCGCGACATCATTCTATTCGTCGATGAAATTCACACACTCGTCGGAGCAGGCAACGCCAACGGCTCATTAGATGCCAGCAATATGTTCAAGCCTGCTCTGGCACGTGGGGAATTGCAATGCATTGGTTCCACCACTTTGGACGAATATCGTCAATATATTGAGAAAGACGGTGCCCTAGAACGCCGCTTCCAAAAAATCCTCGTCGAACCTACCACACCCGAGGAGACTGTTGAGATATTGAACAACATCAAACCCAGATATGAAGACCATCATTTGGTCAAATATACCCCAGAGGCCATCGAAGCCTGTGTAAAGCTCACAGACCGCTACCTGACTGAGCGTCATCTGCCCGACAAGGCCATTGATGCTTTGGACGAAGCCGGTGCGCGTGTCCATATCAAGAACATCGATGTGCCTGCCATCATCACCGAGTTGGAAAGCCGCCTTGAAGAGGTTCGCAAAGACAAGAAAGCCGCCATCGGAGAGCAAAAGTTTGAGGAAGCTGGAATGTACCGCAACGAGGAGGTCAAGATTCTTGACCAACTTGATAAGGCCAAGAAAGAATGGGACAACAACGTGGTATCCCACCGTCAGGTTGTCACCGAGCAGAATGTGGCCGAAGTAGTCGCCATGATGACGGGCGTACCCGTGCAACGTATCGCCAAAAATGAGGGTGACCGACTGATGCACATGGAGACTGAACTGGCTGGTACGGTGATTGGACAGGATGAGGCTATCACGAAAGTGACCAAAGCCATCCGCCGCAACCGCGCTGGACTGAAAGACCCCAACAAACCTATTGGCTCCTTTATCTTCCTTGGTCCCACTGGTGTCGGAAAGACCTATCTCGCCAAGGTATTGGCCAAGTATCTTTTTGATTCAGAGGATGCTCTGATACGTATCGACATGAGTGAATATATGGAGAAATTCGCCGTTTCGCGCCTTGTGGGTGCACCTCCTGGCTACGTGGGTTATGAGGAAGGCGGACAACTCACCGAGAAGGTGCGCCGCAAGCCTTATTCCATCATTCTGCTCGATGAGATTGAGAAAGCCCATCCCGATGTGTTCAATCTCTTGCTTCAAGTGCTTGACGACGGGCTGCTCACCGACAGTTTGGGACGCCGCGTCGACTTCAAGAATACCATCATCATCATGACCTCCAATATTGGCTCACGCCAACTGAAAGACTTTGGACAAGGCGTCGGTTTTGGTACCCAAGCCAAACTCAATGCGAAGAACGAGTATTCGCAGAGCGTCATCGACAACGCCCTGAAACGCACTTTCGCCCCCGAGTTTCTCAACCGTGTTGACGATGTGGTAATGTTCAACGCTTTGGAAAAGAACGATATCCGCAAGATTATCGGACTTGAGATTCGCAACGTGTTGAAACGCGTCGAAGAAATGGGATACAAAGTGGAGCTTACAGAGAAAGCTTTGGATTTCCTTGTTGAAAAAGGCTGGGATGAGCAGTATGGTGCGCGTCCGCTGAAACGGGCCGTCCAGAAATATGTGGAAGACACGGTTGCTGAAGCCATCATCGGCATGAACCTCCACATCGGCGACACCATTATTATCGAAATGGCTGAAAACGGAGAAGAAACCATAGCCAACATCCTTCACAACGAAAAGAAAGTCCTCGAAGAAGCTACCGTCTGACCATGCAATACGACTTCAAAAAGCATATTGACAGCAAAATATTCAGGGTGATTGCCTACGCCAGCCACGAATTGGGTTACAAGAGCTACGTCATCGGTGGTTATGTACGCGACATCCTGTTGCACCGTCATTCCAACGATATCGACGTGGTGACGGTAGGCAGCGGCATCACGTTAGCCAAGAAAGTGGCCTCTCTGCTACCCGGACACAAAGAAGCTAAATACTACGGTGCTTTCGGTACTGCTATGATTAACTATGATGGTGTTGAGGTGGAGTTTGTGGGAGCAAGAAAAGAGTCTTACGACCGCAACAGCCGCAAACCCGTTGTTGAGAACGGCACACTCGAAGACGACATCAGTCGTCGCGACTTCACCGTCAACGCGCTGGCACTTAGCCTCAACGCTGAGGATTTTGGCAACTTGATTGACCTCTACAATGGAATGTCCGATATGGAGGAGATGATATTACGCACGCCTCTTGATCCCGACATCACCTACTCCGACGACCCGCTACGCATGATGCGAGCCATCAGGTTTGCCTCACAACTGCATTTCTTTATCGAGCCAGAATCGTTCGAGGCCATCAAACGCAATGCAGGACGTATCAAAATCGTCTCAATGGAGCGCGTCACCGAAGAGCTGAATAAAATCATCCTTTCGCCCCGACCTTCGATAGGCTTCAAACTGCTTGATGAAAGTGGCTTGCTCAAGCTGGTCTTCCCTCAACTCGCTCAGCTAAAAGGAATTGAAGTAGTACAAGGCAAAGGGCATAAAGACAATTTCTTACATACGCTACAAGTCTTAGATCAGGTGGCTGAAATGAGCGACGACTTATGGTTGCGTTGGGCTGCCTTGTTGCACGACATTGCCAAGCCCCAGACCAAACGCTGGGAAGACGGTACAGGTTGGACTTTCCATGGACATGAGTTCAAGGGCTCCAAAATGATTCCCAAGATCTTCGCTGCCATGAAGTTGCCCCTCAACGAGAAGATGAAATATGTGCAAAAGCTGGTACTACTTCACATGAGGCCTATTGTATTGGCCGAAGACGTGGTGACTGACTCGGCGGTACGCCGTCTTCTCTTTGAAGCTGGCGACGACATCGACGACCTGATGCTACTATGTCATGCTGACATCACTTCGAAGAACGAGGAAAAGGTAAAGAAGTTCCACCACAATTTCGAGATTGTTCAAGAAAAGCTGAAAGAGATTGAAGCCAAAGACCATCTTCGTAACTGGCAACCTCCTGTCGACGGGTTCGCTATTATGGAAACCTTCGGCATCGCCGAGGGTCGTGAGGTAGGTATCATCAAGAACGCCATACGCGAAGCCATCTTAGACGGGGTTATTGGCAACAACTTTGCCGAGGCCTACGCTTTCATGAAAGAAGAAGGAAAGAAACTGGGGCTGAACGTGGTGAAGGAAATCAGCGAGCCTATCGTCGTGGCGAATAACGGTCCTGTACCTAATAAGTTATGAGTACTGAACCATGAATGAGGGAGAAAAAAGGATGAAAACCTTAATCGTTGTTGCCGGCCCGACGGCATCGGGCAAGACGGCCTTCTCCATTCACCTGGCTAAAGCCTTACACACCGTTATCCTCTCTGCTGACAGCAGGCAATTCTACAAAGAGATGAGCATCGGCACAGCTGCGCCAACCGAGGAGGAGCTCAGCCAAGTCAAGCATTATTTCGTACACCACATCAGTATCGAAGACAAATACGATGTAGCTGACTATGAACATGATGCCATTAGTCTGTTGAATTCATTATTTAAAACCCATGAACAAGTGGTATTGACGGGAGGGTCAGGGTTGTTCATTGATGCAGTATGCAAGGGTATAGATGCCATTCCAGATGTGGAACTTGAGGTGAGACAGCGCGTCGAGAGAATGTTGAAAGAAGATGGAATTGATGCTTTAGCTGAAACCTTACAAACGCTTGACCCTGAGTATTATGATATCGTAGACCGACAAAACCCTCGTAGGCTGCAAAGGGCTTTGGAGGTTTGTTATCAAACGGGACGTACTTTCACCTCATTTCGTTTGGGTCAGTCCACAAAAAGAGAATTCAATATCGCCAAATACGCTCTGCTTTGGGATCGTAAACGACTTATCGATCGCATCGACAAGCGGGTTGACTTGATGATGGGACAAGGCCTGTTGGCCGAAGCCAAAACCTTCTATCCCAAGCGAAACTTGAATGCTTTGAACACCGTCGGATACAAAGAACTATTCGCCTATTTTGACGGACAATGCACCCTTAATGAAGCCATTGAACAAATCAAGATTCACACTCGACAATATGCCAAGCGGCAGATGACTTGGCTGCGACGTGATACGAGTTACCAGTGGCTGGATGCAGAGGAATTTGATTCAGGGCTGAAAGTATTTCGAGAACAGTTTCGCGACTTCCTCCCCTCGTGACAGTCTCCCATTGACCATAGCCACCGTTGACACCGTTGCCGCTACGCAGAGTTTCATATCCGACTTGCGGTAAATATCCTGCTCGAAAATAAAACGGGGACCCTCGCGGTACAGGTTAAGGCATGAGAGGAAAACCTCCTGTCCGTGAAGCGGCACTTTATATTTCATGGTGATTTCAGAAACCACCATATCCAATCCTTGTTCGTGCCATTGACTAAACGAAAAGCCCTCTTGTTGTAGCCATTTGTGGCGTGTGGCCTCAAGATAATGCTGATAGTTAGCGTTGTTGACGATGCCCTGGATGTCGCACTCATAGTCGCGCGTCTCCATTTCTATGGTGAAAAGATACTCTTTCATAGTACTGATTCTGGCTGCAAAGCTACATTTTTTCGCGTTATCAACAGCCTTTGTTGAAAAATTGTTGAAAAAACATTGTCCCTCAACACTTTTCTTTCAGAGACAATTCTCTAATTTTACGATTTCTTTATCATAGTAATTCCATCCATTGAATATTCGAATCAAATCATTAAATATCAAATAATTAAATTCTGCATTATGAAACAAAGACTAACTCTTTTGCTGACAGCATTATTGCTATTGACAGGTTTATCACTTAGTGGTCAAACACGGACCGAAGTGACAGACGTACTCAACCGCGCATTGACTGGCGTAACAGGAACCACTTACCAAAATTGGAGTAATGTAACCAGCAACTCCGATGCCGTATACGCTGGACAAAGCGCTGGAGGAAACGAATCCATCCAACTTCGGAGTAACAACAGCAACTCTGGCATCATTACCACCGCATCCGGTGGCACAGTAACTAATGTGTCAGTTACATGGAATTCCAGCACAGCTACTGGAAGAACCTTAAATGTATATGGAAGCAATTCCCCTTACACTTCCCCAACGGAATTATACAGTTCAAGTACACAAGGTACTTTGATCGGCACTATCGTTTGCGGAACAAACACAGAACTTGACATTTCTGATACATATACACACATAGGTCTCCGCTCAAATAGTGGAGCCATGTATTTGGAAGAAATCAACATTACTTGGACAACGGGAGGATCAACTCCGAATCCGTCAATAACCGCCAACAATGTCGAAATCGAATACAATTCCAACAGCGGTTCCATTGAATACACCGTCAACAATCCAGTTTCAGGAGGTATCCTGACTGCCAATACGACATCAGACTGGCTCACCTTAGGAACAGTTGACTCAACGGTTCCTTTCAATTGCACAACCAACAATCTGTCAACGGCCCGTTCAGCTTCTGTCACATTGACTTACACTTACAACACAGACCAAACCGTTACTAAGAACGTCACAGTAACCCAAAATGGCAATCCCAACGTAATCAACAACATTTCCGATATCACTTCAACAGGCACATACACCGTGCAAGGCACTATCGTCGCCAAAAGCAACAGAGGTTTCATTGTTGGTGACGGAACGGGCTATATATATTATTACAACACCAGCTATCCTCAATCCAACTACTCCATTGGTGATATGGTTAAACTATCCGGATCTGTTGTAGCTTACGGAGGTGTATTCGAGTTCAACAACTCCGCTGTCGTCACAACTGCTACAACTTCCAACTATGTTGAAGAAGAGCCCACATTGATCACTGGAGCTGAAATGGACAACAGAGTGGCATCCACCACTCAAGCTCAACTGTCAACTTATGTTCAATATGTTGGCGTCCTTACCGTAAGTGGCACATACTATAACATCACCAATATTGAAGGAGCCACAACCGCCAAAGGTAGTATTTCGTATCCGCTTAATACAGATTTCACCTCCCTTAATGGTCAAGAAGTCATAGTGAAAGGTTATTTTGTCGGTGTTTCTTCCAGTCAGTATTACAACACTATGCTGGGTAGCGTTGAAGAAAGCGTGGTTCTTGACCCTATCCTTACCGTCTCCGTCAACCAACTTAGCGACTTCCGCTACACCTACGACAACGGCCCTTCCCAAGCAAAGACTTTCACCGTTTCGGGTAGTGACCTGAGTAACGACATTGTTTTGACCGCTCCGCAAAACTATGAATTGAGCCACAGCCCCAATAACGGCTATTTCGACAGCGAAACGCTTTCTCCTGTGAGTGGCACCTTAACTGAAACCACGATTTATGTCCGTTTGAAGGCTGGTCTGGAAGTGGGCAACTACAATGGCAACCTAACTGTCGTTTGTGACACTTTGAGTCATAGTATCGCATTGAGCGGTGTCGTCAGCGAACAACCCGTCACCTCCGCCCCTGTCTTTTCGCTTACTGGTGGCGACTTCATCACAGCCCAAACCGTAAGCATGAGCTGTGAGACTGAAGGTGCTACCATCTATTACACTACAGATGGTACCGAACCGACTGAAAGCAGTAGCATTTACAGTACGCCTATTGAAGTGAGCGAGACCACCACCCTCAAAGCGATGGCAGCAGCCCCCACCTACGCCAACAGCGCTGTCACTTCAGCCACTTACACCATCCATGAAGTGGTCAGCATTGCCACAGCGCGTACACTCGACAACAACCAATATGCTTGTGTGGAAGGTACTGTAACCTATAAAGATGGCCGCAACGTCTACATCCAAGATGCCACCGGAGGTATAGACCTCTACCTGAACAGCAACACCGTGCCTTTGAGCCTCAGCCTCGGTGACAATGTACGCGCCTACGGCAAGAAGACCACCTTCAACGGCCTCGTCGAACTGACCGGCATCGCTGGAAACAATGCCAATGTCTTCATCATCACCTCGACGAGCAATCCCCTCCCCTTAACGACTATAACCATCTCTGAAATCAATGCCGACTTTAATGCCGACAATCTCCTGCAAGCCACCCGCGTCAAGATAGAAAACGCCATCATTGGATCCATCAACCCAAGTGGTACTACCCTTATCAGTCAAGAGGGCAACACCATGAACGTCTACCACATTCCCAGTGTAACCGGTATGATACAAGGCGACTGGGTAACCCTTACAGGTGTCATTGGCTGCTACAATACGCCACAACTGATGGTCGCTTCAGCCGACGACATCCAATACACCCATCGTCCCGTTCTTACAGCCGACCCAACCTCACTCAGCGGATTCACTTACGACTACGAAGATGGAGGTCCTTCAGACATCCAGAGTTTCCTGTTGACAGGCAACTACCTTACAGGACGTGTCGAAGTCTATCCATCCGAAAACTTCGAGGTATCGACTTTCGCTGGCGAAAATTTCTATCCAGAGACCCCAGCACTAATCTTCGTCTCTACTCCGCACTTCACTAACCTCGGCATTCATGTCCGCATGAAAGCCGCTTTGGAAGCAGGTACCTATAATGAGCAGATATACGCTGTCTCAGAGAACGCTGACACATTATTTATTAATTTGGAAGGCACAGTAACCGGTGGTACCCCAACCCCGCCCGATCCTCCTACTCCTCCCACTCCCGGTGACGGCAACTACGTCCGCATCAACGACCTGAACTTGCTAACCGAAGGAAGCCATGTAGTATTCGCTGCCCGATTCAACGAGAACGCGACCGACTACTACGCTATGAGCAACCAATCGTCTGGTAAACCCACAGGCGTGCTGTTCACTTCCACGACCGCTGACGAAAACGAAGTACTTCCCACCTCCATTGTAGATGAAGAAAGCAGTTACTATTGGACTGTGGGTGTGACCGCCAACGGCTATACTTTCACCAACACAGCCAATGAGTTGATTGGATACAACAGCAGCACCAACTTCTATACAGGCGGCGACAACACTGAATGGGCTATCGAGCAAAGTACCGCTGGCGAAGAGGCTATGGTGCCAGGCTACACAGGGTTCATCATCAATAACGTAAACAACACAGCGAGGTGCTTCGCCTTGAACAGCAACCACAACTTTGGTCCCTATCATACACAAAACCTGAACTCCAGCAGCTACAACTTCTATTTAGACCTATTCGTGAAGACCGAAGGCGGCGACCCGCCCACACCTACAGTGGCCACACCTACCTTTACGCCTGCTGCTGGCACTTATTTTGAAGAGCAAAGTGTGAGCATCGCTTGCGAGACCGAAGGGGCGACCATCCATTACAGCACAGTTTCAGAAAATGGTCCTTGGAATCCGTATATGGGAGCCATTCCCGTTGACGAAACCATGACTATTTGGGCCTATGCCGAGATGAATGGCTACAACAACAGTCCCGTCGCCGAAGCCACCTATATCATCCAACTTGGCTTTGTCACCATCTTCAACCAAGACTGGGAAGGCGAAATGAACAGCTGGACTTTTGTCGATGTGGAAGGTGATGCCTCATGGAGCATTGCTTCCTATCAAGGCAACCACTACGCATACGCCAACGGCTACAACCACGGAGCCAACGAAGACTGGTGCATCTCACCCGCTTTCAACATCGATGCCTACGAAAACCCGACACTAAGCTTCCGTACCGCAAAGAAGTTTGATGGCAACCCCTTAGAAGTCTTTTTCTCCAATAATTACAACGGTGTAGACCCGAACGCTATCGGCACAAGCTGGCAGCCGCTACTGAGCTACGACCTCTCACAAGGCAACTATATCTGGGTTGAATCAGGCAACATCATTTTGGACACCTGTAGCGGCACCAACTGCTACATCGGATTCAAATATACCTGCGAAGAAAGTCAGGCTGCCGCTTGGGAAGTAGATGACATCCTGCTGATTGGCCAGACCTCAGCTCCTGTCGTCACCGTTGCACCGCTTGCGTTGACGGGATTCACCTATATCGAAGGCAACGGTCCTTCTGATTCTCTGAGCTTTATGGTAAGCGGTATCAACCTGAGCAACAGTATCACTATTACCACCTCCATGAACTATGAGATTTCGCTGGGTTCAGAAAGTGGCTTTACACAAGAGCCCATCACCCTCACCCCAGATAACGGAAATTTGGAAGAGACCCCCATCTACGTCCGCTTAAAAGCCGGTCTTCCCATCGGTGAATACACAGGAGAAGAGATTACCATTACCTGTGACGATGTTGACGACATCATTGTCAATTGCAGCGGCACCGTTACTGAGCAGCCTGTTCCTGGCGATGATTATGTGCGCATCAGCGATGTTGGTGAATTGGCTGCCGGCAACAGAGTCATCCTTGCCTCCCGCTACAACGAGACCTCAGACTCCTACCTCGCCTTTGCCAACACCATAACGAGTGGCAGACTCAACACCACAGCTTTCACCAGTGTGATGAATGGCGACGAAGAAATCATCCCTGCCGACATCCTTGCTGACGAAGACAGTTACTACTGGACGGTGGATGTCACCGCTGACGGATACACCTTCACCAATGCCACCGGCGTAATGATTGGCTACGGTAACAGTGGCACCAACTTCGTGTCGAATGGCGTAAATACCGCATGGACTATTACCAGAGACATTTCCGATACCGCCTCAATGGTGCCTGAGTATTATGGTTTCAACATCATCAATGCTACCAACACAGGTCGTGGAATGGCTTTGCGTGTTACCGAAACCGAAAGCATAGTTAAAGCCTATGCCACCAGCAATATGAACAACAGCGAGTACAACTTCTTCTTGGACATCTTCATGCAAGGTGAAGGAGGCGTACCGCCTACTCCTACTGTAGCTGCACCTACATTTAATCCTGTGGGTGGCACCTATTATGAAGCCCAGGAAGTCACCATCAATTGCGCCACAGCAGACGCAACCATTTACTATAGCTTAGTTCCAGAGCCATACAACTGGATTGAATATGATGGCCCCATTGCTGTTGACTCAAGCATGACCATCTGTGCCTACGCTGCGAAGGATGGCTGCAACGACAGCCCTATAGTTTGCGAAGAATACACCATCCAAGACGACATCATCATCATATTCTGGCAAGAATGGGAAGACGACTGGGATCCTTGGCACGGTTGGACTGAGCGCTGCACAATGGGCGACTCGCTTTGGCGCGTTGCTTCATACGCTGGCAACCATTACGGATACGCCAACGGTTACAACCACCCGGAAACCGAAGATTGGCTTATCTCGCCCGCCTTTGACATAGACAGTTACAGCGATGTTGTACTGACCTTTAACACGGCCAAAAACTACAACGGTCCCGACCTTGAGGTGTACTTCTCCAATGACTACGATGGCCTAAATCCAGACTCAGCCAACTGGCAACGAATTGTCTGTGACCTCTCGCAAGGCGGTTGGAATTGGGTTCCTTCAGGCGAAATCAGCCTCGATACATGCAGTGGCTCAAACTGCTATATCGGTTTCAAATACACCTGCACCAATGAAGAAGCCGCAGGTTGGGAAGTTGACGACATTAAACTTGTCTCTGGCAGCACCACGCCGCTCCCAACGCTCATTGCCACACCGAATTACCTTGGCAACTTCAGCTATGTGGAAGGTAATGGCCCGTCAGAATCACAGAGCTACGTCTTATCAGGTGTAAATCTCGAAGATGAAGGCGTAATCACCATTTATCCATGCTCATGGTACGAGATTTCTCTGGATGACATAATCTTTACCGGAGAACCACTCTCCTTCTCATGCGCCGAACTACCTATGACTATCTATGTCCGTATGATGGCAGGTTTAGAGCCCCATACATACGACGGAGTGTATATCGCCAACGAATACGCTGATGACAACAACAACTATGCAGCAGTAGTAGTCAATTTGTCTGGTGTTGTACACTACGAGAACGAGCCAATGATGAATGCATTGATGCCGCTTTACATCCAAGGCAACAACGGTTCGAACAACAACCGTGTGCCTTTAGCGGTACCTGCCCAGTTTGCCAACCTCAATCCCAACACCACCTATCACTATACCAATCAACTCGTTGACGGCAACGACAGTCCAGAAACCGCTGGTGCTGGCAATGTGATTTACACCAACCCCGATGGGTTCTATCGCAGCACCAGCCCAAGCCTCGCTACCGAAGGCAGCTATGGCGAGTTCACCACCGATGATGAGGGCTATGCTTTTGTATGGCTGATGAACGAGCCTACGGCCAATGCCCGCTTCACACCTGGCAACCACGTCTTTATGCGTGTTCGTCTTAACGATGGTGCCTACGGAGTAACCGTTCTTTACACCTTCACTTCCGAGGATTATGCCACCGTGCTCAACTTCGGTACGGAGAATGACGAATACAGCGGCTCGGCCTTCTATGCAAAGAGCAATGAGGCTTCCATGAGTTTCGCCCTGATGTACACAGAATACGACAGTGAACGTCCCGCCTACACCACCAGCATTGAAACTACCGGCGTTGACTTCGGTAGCATCAACCAGTATGCCGACTTCTACAAGGAATTGGTGGCTGGCAACGACGGTTGGTTCGGCGGTATCTTGCCCAACAATAATGAGACAGGTATCACCCTCATCTTAACCACCTCGATGGATGCACAAACCATCAATGAGTACCACTCCGAAGACGGACAATGGGCTCCTGATGCCAACACCATCAACCCGGCCAACGGTCTCGACGAACCTATCTTCATCGACCTCACCGACGACGGTGTGGACGACAATGTTGCTGCCAACGTGAAGGTATGGAACGCCAACAAGGAGTTTGTCATCGAGAACGGCGACGATTGCACCTATGCCATGAACGTTGTCAACGTGTTGGGGCAAACGGTGATGAGTTGCGAGATTGAAGCCAACAGCACACAACGCATTGCCCACCATCTTGCTGCCGGCATTTACGTCATCAACCTGCAGAATAACCGCAGCAACATTGCTGTGAAGGTATTGGTAAGATAAACCATTCTTTCCTGCAAAAAAAGAAAAAGTCCGGAAGTCATACGACTTTCGGGCTTTTCTCGTTTTATTTGTGTAATTTTGCCGCCGCTATGGAGAAGAAAAGCAACAATAATAATATCAAAATCAAGAACAAACGCGCTTCGTTTGAATATTACCTTGTAGAGACGCTGACAGCAGGTATCGTCTTAACGGGTACTGAAATCAAGTCCATCCGCGAAGGCAAAGCCAGTCTTGCTGACTCATATTGCAGTTTCCAGGACAACGAACTGTTTGTCATCGGAATGCATATCGCTGAATATGCCCAAGGAACCTACAACAATCACGACCCCAAGCGCGACCGCAAGCTGCTGCTTAACGCACGTGAGCTACGCAAGCTGAAGAACAAAGTAAAAGAGAAAGGGTTCACCATTGTCCCGGTTACCTTATTTATTAATGACAATGGTCTGGCCAAACTCGATATTGCCCTTGCCCGAGGCAAACACTACTACGACAAACGCGACAGCCTGAAAGACAAGGACTCGAAACGCGAACTTGAACGAATGGAAAGGTACTGAACAAACCTTCAAAAACAGTATCCCACACGGAACGAAATAGGCGAAGAATAAGGCGTTTCCAAGCCGAAATTGGGAATGACGTTCCAGCTGAGGTTGTAGAGCACCATGAAAAAGGCATAGCTGCCGCCATAGGTATACTGCCTATAGCCGCCGCCCACTAAAACGCTATTATACCACCTTGGTTCAATGCTACTTCCGTTCCATCGGCCAAAGCCATACACTATCTCGTCTTCGACATGAAGGAAAATACCTCTGAAGATCTCGATACTGGTATAAGGAGCCACTCCGACATAATGAAAGTAATCATTGGCCGCATAGCGGTTGAAGTAGCAACGAAGGTTATAGGTGCCACGCACGCCAATCTCCCAAGGACTGAACACACGGTAACCCACCTGTGGCGAGATGGAAAGACTTAGTTGATTACCCCTAATGCCAAAGCCGAAGTTGCCTCCGTAAATCATCCGGCCTCTCAAATTGGGTATTTCACCAAACTGCGCCGAGGCCTTTCCTGTCAGACCCATCAGAATGACAATCAATGCTGCAATGATACCAAATCGTTTCATTTTGCTGAATTTTGCGCAAAAATACAATAATTTCCGCAAATGCCCGTATCAAATATTGTTTTAACTTTGCAGCGCAAAACTTTCATCATGAAATACCGACATATCATTCTCATACTCAATCTGTTGCTTTTGGCGAGTCAAGCTTGCCGAAAAATCAATCCAATAAGCACGGATTCCAATCTGAAACTTGAATTCTCGACTGACACGCTCGTTTTTGACACAGTTTTCACCACTTTGGGCTCAGCAACCTACCAACTGAGAGTCTATAACCGAAACAGCGACGACCTAAACATCAGTTCCATCCGACTCATCGGTGGCGAGTCTTCTCCATTTCGTGTCAATTTTGACGGCGACAACGACATCGAGTTTTTCGACAAGGTGATACCCGCCAACGACAGCCTGTTCACTTTCCTTCGCGTCACTATCGACCCCAACGACCTCAACACACCTTTCGTCGTGGAGGATGAACTGGAATTTGTAACCAACGGCAACACACAAACCATCAAGCTGATAGCATGGGGACAAAACGCCACCTATATCGTTGCCGACAAAGTGGTCAACATCGGCGGAGTACCCTACCCTTACCACATCGTTGCCGACAGCCTTGAAACTACCGTCTGGACTGCAGAACGTCCCTACGTCATCTACGGATATGCACTCATCAACTCCTACGGCACTTTGCGCATCGAGGAAGGCACACACATCTATTGCCATCAGGACGGCGGCATCTTCTCGTGGAGCGATGGACAGCTCATCATTGACGGTACCGCCGAGAATCCTGTCGTCATACAAGGCGACCGTTTAGAGCCCTACTACCGTGATACCCCAGGCCAATGGGCTCAGATTATCATGTTAGACGGGCGCATGGGTGCCGACCACCGCATAAGTCACGCCATCATCCGCAACGGTACTATCGGATTGAACTGCCAGTCGTCGCTGAAAGTCACGGAATGTGCCTTACGCATCGATAATACCGTCATCGAAAACCAAAGCGGCTTTGGGCTACACTCCATCATCTATCCCGTCGAGGCCAAAAACTTCACGATAGCCAACTGCGGCACTGCCAATGTGTGGGCCTTCGGCGGCGACTATAGGTTTGTACACGGTAGCGTAGCCAACTACTGGGACGACTCGCAGCACAAGGACAACATTGCGATGAAGCTGATCAACTATGCCATCGATGCCGCCACCAACGAGCCTTTCTATTATCCCTTCCATTTGGAAGCCGCCAACTGCATCTTCTACGGCGCACAAGAGGATGAGTTTCTTACGCAATTCGGTCCTGATGCCGATTCCAGCTTCGTCTTCGACCACTGCCTCTTCAAGTCAGCCAAGTTCAACGGCTCAACGGAAGGTTTCAGTCACTGCCTCTTCAACCTTGACCCCTATTTCGCCAACCACAGCATCAACGACTTGCACATCGACAGCATAGCCTCGCCTGTTATCGGAACCGGTAATCCTTTGTTCTATCAAGAGTTGCCCTACGACTTGGATGGTGTTCCGCGCAATGGGCGCATCGACATTGGGGCATATCAATTCATTCAAGAATAAAAGAAAACCGCCTTGCACCAGCAAAGCGGTTTTTTTAGTCCCTCATGACCCGATAATCACCGCGTCAATACAAGCTTAGTGGTTTGGTTACCTAACTCAGAAGTAGCCTTAAGGAAATAAACTCCAGAGCCCAACTGGTTCAAATAGTTCTCCAGCGTAGTGTGGTTCAACCCATTAAAGCTGTAGCTATAAAGGTGACGGCCCATAATATCATACACGTTGACATCAGCATTATGACCTTCCTTCAAAGCCACACGCACCTCACCTTGTGAAGGATTAGGATAGACATTGATAATCTCTTCGGCCAGTATCGGGTTCTCTTCCACAGGATGCAACTCAAGAGCTTTGGCCAAATCGGGAATACCGTAACCGTAACGCACATCAGGATTGTCGGCGCGGTTGCCACTTTGACGGACAAGGTCGCAAATCTCCTGAACCGAAGCGTATGGAAGTGCCTGACGGAGACAAGCCACAGCACCTGCCATCACTGGATTAGAAAACGAAGTGCCGTTGCCATTATAATAATCACCATATCCGTCAGCCACGTAGGTACCTTCACCCATCGCCATCACATCGGGCTTGATACGTCCGTCGTAGGTCGGACCCACCGAGCTGAAATAGGCACGGGTGCCGCTACCGTTGACTGCACCTATTGAAAGTATATGCTCAGCATCGGCAGGAATACCGAGGGTGCAAATGCCGTCGCCTTCGTTGCCAGCCGAGTTGAGACAGATGATACCGCGTGAGGCTGCGATTTCAGCACCAATCGTCATCGGGGCTGTATGTCCGTCATAATGCTCGAAAGGATGATTCCACTGGCTCATGTCGAAGTCGATATAGCCCAAAGAGGTGGAGCAAACGTCCGCACCAATGCTGTCGGCCAATTCAGCACCACTCACCCAGTTGTATTCTTCAACAATGTTCTCAGTATAGCCGTCCTCGGTATGCATCAGGAAGTAAAATGCCTTGGGAGCCGTTCCCACGAAGGTATTCGGCACATAAGCCGCCATCGTACTGAGGCAGGAAGTGCCGTGGGTACTTTGGGAATAGACCGAAGTGGAGCCGTAGACAAAATCACGCACCCCCATCAAACGACCCTCTTCGCGCATGTTGTCAAAACACGAATGGGTATCCGTTCCATAGAAACCGCCGTCAAGCACCGCGATAATCACGTCCTTGCCATCATAGCCGCTGTCGTGCAAAGCTGCACAGTTGATTTGGTTGATCTGGGTAGCCCCTCCGCCGTAATAGCCTTTCATGTCTCTTTGGCTTTCAACAGCTTTCATCTCGTTGGCCAGCCAGCGTTCCTTCTGCTCTTGCGCTTTGGGATTGTTGGGGCAGTTGCGTACCGACTCAACAAACTCAAGAGCGTTGATGGCATCAATCACTTCCTGATGGTAGGTGTAGATTGAAACACCATTGAGCCACTTTGAAGGATTCAGCAGTTGTGCTCCGCAGTCGGCCACAGCCTGCAAATATTGTGGATTGACAGGAATATCGTATTCATCAATGCCGATACCTTGATTAGCGCGACGCTGCAAAGCCCTGTCGCTCAGATAAGCCTCGGGGTTGTCGATGGAATAGGGCGAGTCATTCTTGTCGGTAAACTGCACCCAATAAATGTTGGTAGCAATCTGAGCCTGAGCAAACAAGGCTGCAGTCAGAAAAAGGAGTAAAAAGGATACTTTTCTCATTGTGTTCAAAATTAAAGCGGACAAAAATAGGCATATTTTCGCAAACTATGCAGAAAATCGGACTCAAATTCCTAATTTTGCCGCAAAATTCAAAAGAGATATGCGCATCGACATCATCGCCGTTTTTCCTGAAATGTTTGAAGGACCCTTTACAGAGAGCATCATCAAACGAGCCGTCAACAAAGGTATTGTGGAAATCGGATTGCACAACCTTCGCGACTATACCACTGACAAGCACCACAAAGTGGACGACTATGCCTTTGCCGCAGGTGCGGGAATGGTGATGATGATTGAGCCAGTCGACAACTGCATCAGCCACTTGAAAAGCCAGCGCGACTATGACGAAGTCATCTATATGAGTCCCGACGGCGAGCTTTTAGACCAGCCCTTGTGCAACCAGCTTTCGATGAAACAAAACCTCATTATCCTTTGCGGACACTACAAAGGCATCGACGAGCGCATCCGCGAGCATCTGGTCACCAAGGAAATCAGCATCGGCAACTATGTGCTTTCCGGTGGAGAGTTAGGTGCCGCCGTCTTGGTCGACAGCCTGGTACGCTTGATTCCGGGGGCTTTGGGGGACGAGACCTCTGCCCTCTCCGACTCGTTCCAGGACGGATTGGTGTCGCCGCCTGTCTATACCCGCCCGCGAAACTACAAAGGATGGGAAGTGCCCGAAGTATTGCTCTCAGGCAACGACAAGATAATCAGCGAATGGCGAATGGAAAAGGCCATCGAACGCACCAAGGAACGGCGGCCCGAAATGTACGAAATTTTCAAAAAAAGCTGAGAATCTTAGTTCCGTATTGGATTTATTCGTATTTTTGCACCCACTTTTTAGAGAAAAATATACAAAAATATATAAAAATGAGCAAAAACGCAGCTATCCAATTCATTGAGGATCAAATTGTTGTAAAAGACTTTGAATCCTTCAAGGCAGGTGATACGATTACAGTCACCTACAAAATCGTCGAAGGACAAAAGGAACGCCTTCAGAAGTTCCAAGGCATTGTGCTGAAGCGCAGTGGCCAAGGCAAGACCGGCACCTTCACCATCCGCAAGATTTCCAACAACATCGGTGTTGAGCGTTGCTTCCCGATTGCTTCTCCCATGATTGAGAACATCGAGGTCAACAAGCACGGTGCCGTCCGCAAGTCGCGCATCTACTACCTGCGCGGTCTGCGCGGCAAGAAGGCCAAGATTAAGGAAGCCAAGAAGTGATTCCTTTTTCGACAACCAAAAAGAAGCTCCGAGCAATCGGAGCTTTTTTTGTATGTACTTGTTACCATAACGTTACCTTAAAGTTACCTTAAAGTTATGTCGAAGTTATGTCGAAGTATCAAAAAGTTTGATTAGTATTTGAGTAAAGTTTCAGTAATGTTTCAGTAAAGGGGGAGTAAAACCTAAAGACCTTCTATTTGATTTACGCAAAAGGAAGAACACCATGACGATGAATGCGCGGCAGAGAAAAACGATTAAAAAGTGACAGATTGGAAAATAATGATTATTTTTGCGCCAAAATAAATAGTTATGAAAGTTGGACAAATGGTAAATGTCAGCCCTTATTTGACCCATCTTACTGATTGGGTGATGGCTGAAATTATTGAAATCGAACAAAATCCCTACAGAGGAAAAGTGATTGCCGCCAAAGATAATCTTGGTCGTATTTTCTGGGGTGAAAGCGATTATTTTGAACCCGTCAACGAGAAGGAACTATGTTTGCAATAGCCTTTGATATGGTTGTCGCCCAGTTGGAAAAGAATTACGGCGAGCCCAAAGTTAGAAGGCAGTAATTATATAGTTGCTTTGCATTGCAACTTCAAATCTATTATTACCCGTTGGCGGAATTAAAGTAGCGCATATTTAATTTGGCCAATAGGTTTGTTGTTGATTTTATTGATTTCGCTGTCGATCCCCAGGGCCTCCGCTGTCAGGCTCAAAGCGATGACTTCGAGGTCGGAAAAGCGTGGGACGGCTCCCACACGGGGAACATTCCCCTGCGAGTTGACCAGATTTTCGGAATGGCATTTGCAAATGTCAAGAATTTGTCGGAATTTTGCGCAAAAGTTGTACATGTGATTTTCTTGTGATTTACTTTTGATTTCAACCACAAAATTACTGAAAATCAATAATATGTGCAACTTTTTATCCATTTATTCCGCTTCATTTTCCCTCTTCCCTAATTCCGCCAACGGGTAAATCTTTTAATTTCTACTAAGCCGGGTTGCAAATTTTGGCAAACTTGGTGAATTTCTATGCATGATTTATCGTTATCACTAAAACTAATAATGACAAAACATGATTTATGGTTATATTCGAGTAAGCAGTGACAAACAGACGGTTGAGAACCAACGCTTTGAAATCAATAACTTTTGCACAAAAGAGAACCTTCACATTGATGGCTGGATTGAGGAAACCATCAGTGGAACAAAAAATTACGACAAACGAGAATTAGGCCGTTTGTTGAAAAAAGTTCAGAAAGATGATCTTATTATTTGTGCAGAATTATCTCGATTAGGCAGAAATTTGTTCATGATTATGGAAATCTTGAGCCTCTGCATGAAGAAGGAATGTCGGGTTTGGACTATCAAAGACAACTATCGACTTGGTGACGATATTCAAAGCAAAGTGTTGGCTTTCGCTTTCGGTTTATCAGCTGAGATTGAGAGAAATTTGATTAGCCAAAGAACAAAGGAAGCGTTAGCAAGGAAAAAGGCTGAAGGTGTAACTCTTGGACGTCCTAAAGGTCGAAAGACATCACCTGAAAAGCACAAATTATTTGGAAAAGAAACCATCATTTCCAAATTATTGGCAAATGGTAAATCCCAGCGAAAAATAGCGAAACTTTTCAAAGTTGATAGGAATACTCTTTCACGGTTTATTCAACATTACAAATTGGCTGAAAAATGAGGAGCGATTTTATACGGCAGCAAAGCTATGTTTGTAGTTTTATGACAAATGAAAGCTGGTTGATTTTATCTCCAATTGAGCAAAGCATTAAACGAAAAATTGAAGCTAATGGTGTTCCTCTCAAAAATTGGAACATCAGTATAAACTATGGAATCAAGACTGGATTCAACGATGCTTTCATTATTAATGGATCAAAGCGAGATGAGATATTGGCAAATTGTAAAACTGAAAAAGAACGACAGAAAACAGCAGAATTAATTCGACCGATTTTAAGAGGCAGAGATATAAAACGCTACGAATACAATTTTGCAAATT